>CAZNZI010000319.1:0-9069 GCA_964577475.1 uncultured Rhodospirillaceae bacterium | reverse complement strand
TTTGTTTGTTGGTGTTTCTGAAGAAGCGGTCGGGCCTGATCCTCACCGAGGACAAGGGCTACCTGGTCGAGAGCCGCCTCAATCCGGTGGCGCAGAAGCATGGTCTGCCCAATCTCGATGCGCTGTTCGTCGCGCTCCAGCGGGGCAATGAGGCCCTGGCCGCTGCCGTCACCGAAGCGATGACGACCAACGAGACCTCGTTCTTCCGCGACTCGAAGCCCTTCGACATGTTCAAGAAGGACGTTCTGCCCGAGATCCTGGAACGCAAAGCGGCCACCCGCAGCTTGCGCATTTGGTCGGCTGCCGCGTCCACGGGCCAGGAAGCCTATTCGCTGGCGATGCTGCTGCGCGAGGAGAGCGCGAAGCTGGCCGGCTGGAAGATCGAGATCGTCGGCACCGATATTTCCGAAGCCGCGCTGAAGCAGGCGCGCGCCGGTCTCTTCAGCCATTTCGAAGTCCAGCGCGGCCTGCCGGCCCAGCTTCTGGTCAAATACTTCGAGAAGGTCGAAGGCTCGTGGCAGATCAACCAGCAGATCCGCTCGATGGTGCAGTTCCGCTCCTTCAACCTGCTCGAGAACCTTTCGCCCTTGGGCATGTTCGATGTGATCTTCTGCCGCAACGTGCTGATCTATTTCGACGTCGCGACCAAGGGCTCGGTCCTGGCCGCGATGGCCAAGCGGATGAACGACAAAGCGGTGCTGTTCCTCGGCGGCGCCGAAACCGTACTGGGTGTGTCTGAGCAGTTCGAGCCGGTGCCCGGTTCGCGCGGCCTCTACCGCGTCGCTTCCCCGACCGCCAAGCCGGTCACTCCGCCGGCTTTCGGCAAGCCTGCCCTGGTTTCGGCCGTCGCCTGATCCTGCCGTCCTCCTCCTGAAAAGCCGCTCTTCGATCGAGCGGCTTTTTTTGAAGAAATAGTTGACTAGGAAACTTCTTCAATATAGTTTGCGGGTCAACCAATCGGAGGCGACATGGTCAAGCGGGTGGGGGTGAGTGCATTGGACGCCCATCTCGGCTACTGGCTGTGCTACGTCTCGAACCATGTGTCGCATGCCTTCAGCCTCAAGGTGGCCGCGCGCGGGGCGACAGTCGCGGAGTGGGTTGTGCTACGCGAACTGTTCGATGCGGCCGATCTGGCGCCGAGTGTTCTGGCGGACCGCATGGGAATGACGCGGGGCGGAATCTCGAAGCTGGTGGATCGTCTCGAAGCGAAGACCCTGGTGATCCGCAAGGCTGGCGACGGGGATCGCCGCTACCAGGCCCTGGCGCTGACGGCGAAGGGCCGGGCCTTGGTCCCGGAGCTCGCCGCTCTGGCGGATACCAATGACGCGGAGTTCTTCGGCCATATCGGAGCCGCGGACCGCAAGAAGGTGGAAGCGATCCTGAAGGAGATCGTGCAGAACAAAAGTCTGCGCACGATCCCGATTGAGTGAATTTGCGAAACGCCGAGGAGAGAGCAATGGATGCGCAAGTGAAGGCCGTCATGATCGAATGCACGGAAGCTTCAGACCAGGAGCGGGTCACCTTTCCCGAGGTGGTGATGAAGTTGATGAAGGCCGGAGTCGAGCGCTATGACACGGATTTGATCCGCGCGGAAAAGACCTACTACTTGCCCAACGGCGAGTCCCTGGTGGTGAACGGCGAGCCGGTCGAGGCGCCCGCCCAGCCGTTCTTGGCGGCCGGCGTCGATGCGGCCGTGCGCGCGATCCAGGCCCAGAAGATTCAATATCGGGAATTCTGCCAGTTGATCGCACGCGCCGGATGCGTCGGCTATCAGGTATCGCTCGCCGGCCGGCGCGCGGTCTATTACGGCCGCACGGGCGAAAGCCACGTCGAACTGTTTCCCGGTTCGAAATAGGGGCGGAGGAGGCGGCCGCTCACGAGCGGCCGAATTTGTCCAGGGCCCGCTGCAGGCCGATCATCATCTCTTCGCCGGCAACCCCACCATCGTCGGTCAGGCGTTCGACAATGACCGTGCGCAGGGCGTTGACGTGGACGGTGATGACATCCATCTCGTCGGCACCCCATCTGGAGCAGCCTTCGATGAAACGGGCCAGCGAGTCGGCGACCATCGTGACCAAGGGAAAGCCGAAGCTGCCGCCCTGTCCCTTCATGCCGTGTACGACGGCGAAGAGTTCTCGCAGCGCGTGGCTGCATTCGTTCCCGGGAAGCGCCATGGCGTCGGCGCACTGCCGCTCGATCGTTTGAATATCCTGGGCAGCCCAGGTCAGATACTCGCCGTGCAGGTCGGCCATGGCCGCCTCGGCACGGGCGATCATCTCATCGTCGACGCCGCCGGCGCCATGGGCGGCCTTCTCATACAGCGTATTGCCGCTCTGGTAGATCTCAGCGACACCGATTTTCGTCATCGCGGTAATTGCCCCCGAACGCCGACCCTCTCGCGGGCGCGGACGTCCTATGCCACGTTCATGGCCCAACGCTGGGTCATCGAATAGTGAGTCGCCACGAACCGGTAGGTGCGGGTAATGACCGCTTCGCAAGCGGCCCCGCGCTGAAGGCGGACTTCGAGCCATGCCGTATCGAGATCGTTCCACAGCAGGACGAATTCGCGCAGCTCATCGCGAATGCCGCGCAGGAACTGGACCGTCGCGGTCAACTGGCGCAGGGATGACATGACCTCCGCCGTCTGCGCGTCGACAAGCTGGAACTGTTCGCGCAGTTTGGCAAAAGGCGGCGTGATCAAAGCGGACACGCGCTCCAAAGTCTCGGCGATGCGGCGATCTGTGCGGTAGGTGGTTTGCAGATCCTTGATCTTCCGCTTGATGATGAAATAGCCGGCGACCTTGTCGCGCAGGGCTTCGATATAGGCCAGTTCGTTGGACAGGTGACTGATCATGCCAGTGATCATCTCCTTGTCCATTTCCTTCATGCCGAGTTGGCGCGCCGCGGCGCCGAAGGCTTCGTTGATCTTGCTTTTCACTTCGGGTGATTCGATCAGCTTCATGACGTCGGCATTGGGGTCGATCGCGGAATTGCCGTCCGTCATCCAACGCACGAGCTGGACCAGGACCTTGCTGCGGGCGCGTTCGTAGTGCTTGGCATCGATCGTCCAGGACGCCGTGCCATCGAGAATCTCATTGGGGATCGAATCGCCGGGCCGGATCTCGCGCACGAAACGCAGGCTCTTTTCCACATTGACCAGCATATGCCCGTCTTCGGATTCGGGATCGATGCTGAAGCTCTTGCGGATCTGGTTCATATCGATCGACGCCACGGCACCGCCGAGCTGGAGATGCAGTGCAACGGTGCGGTTGACCCGGTCCATCTTGAAGACGGCGCCGGGCACGTCGAATACCTTGTGCTTGAATCCGAAATGCGTGTGGGTCGGCGTCTTCGGACCGTCGTTCGCGGCATCACTCGGTACGGCAGCGGCGGAACCGTCAGCAGATGCCGGCGCGGCGATGTCCGCCGGTGCCCCGGCCGGAACTTCCACGGGCGTAGAGCCTACCGTCATCGGTGGCTGTGCCGTGTTGGTTGCACCCGTATCCGTACTCAGCGCGTCCATTTCTCCGACCTCTCTAGCGCAGTTCCGCGCCGACCGGCGCGTCATTCTTGATGGCCTTGATCTTCTCGATGCCCTGTTTCATTTCAGTCATGATGAATTCGGCGCGGCGCATCGGGCCGCCGGCGCGCGGGTTCGGGAACAGCCGCGACCATCCATCCATCTTCACGTTCAACGCGCAGAGCACGCCGCCGATGCTCGTGTGATAGCTCTTGATCAGCATCTCGACCTTACGGAACCGATCGGCGCTCAGATTCTGCCACAGGTCGTTGGTGCTGCGGTCGAAGCTTTCGAACCGGCCGGTGATGTTGGCCAGCAGGTTGTTGATCGCCTTTTCGATCAGCACGATCGTGCCGATGATGCCCTGGTCCTGCTTGAGCTGGAAGTTGCCCTTCAGTTCCTTTGACGCTGCGAGATAGCTGTCGATGGCGGGCATGATCGAGTCGAGGCACTGCCGGTAATAGGACAGCGAGAGCGAGATGTCGGCGAAGTCCTCGAGGAATTTCGGGATCTCCATGATCTCGAGCGACAGCGTCTGAGCGATCTTCGCCAGGTTTTCGCGCACCTTCTTCACGTCGGGATTGCGCAGGATGCCGAGCAGGTCGTCGAAGGAGTGCATCGCCGCATCGTTGTCCCCGAAGATGGCGGAGACCAGCGGGCGGGTGAAGATTGCCATGTAGCTGTTGAGCTTCTTCACGCGGTCGGCCGAGAGCTTCAGCCCCGCTTCGTCCGTCACCGGGATGTTGTGCTCGCGCAGCAGGATGCGCAGGCTGTAGACGTCGAAGCTGGGCAGCGTCGCCAGCTTGCGCAGCAGCAGCACGTCGGGATGGGTCGGGAAGGTGGGCAGACGGAACTCGCGCTCGACATTGTCGATGTCGAGCAGGCCGGTGCCGGTGCCGCCGCCGGCGAACAATTCAATCGCGACGTCGAGGCGCGGCGTCTTGACCAGGCGCGCCTTGCGGAGCGCCGGCAGCTTGATCGGCACGAGTGAAAGGGGCAGCGTGTGCAGCGAGTCGCGGTCGAAATCGGCGATGCCGATCGGTTCGCCGGGCTGCTCCGCGACCTCGATTTGCTGCGGCAAGTGCGTCACGGTCCCCTCCACTTGACTCAGGCTCCGAAGAGCCGGTCGATTTCGTCCTGGGACTGGGCGCTCGTGGCCAACTGCGGACCATTGAGCAGCTTTTCGTCGCCGTGACGGGCATCGAAATTGCTGGTGTCGATCGGGCCATCGGCCATTGCCTCCATGCCGCACAAGCCGGCGAGCAGGCGAATCTTCTGGTCGATGTGTTGAACGGCGCGGACGATCTTGGTGATCCGCTGGCCGGTGATGTCCTGGAAGGCGCAAGCCTCATAGATCCGCGTCGCCGCGTTCTGCAACGCGCTTGCGACGCTGTCGTCGGCATGCCGCGCCAGGTCCTCGATGTCCTCGGCGACCGACATAATCGAATTGGTGGCCTTGGCGGTCTCGTGGACGATCTCTTCCAGCTCGTCGGACGCCTGCGACAGGATCACAGGGCTGCCGACCGAACTGCGCAATGCGGCGACTTCGCCACGGGTGCTGCGGATGTACTCGGACAGATATTCGAGAATGCCGACCAGCGGCTGCTTCTCGCGCCGGTCCAACGCGCGCAGGGACGTGATCACGTTGTCGAGATAGTCCTGCGCTTCGTCGAGACGGGGTGAGGGGGCGGTCATCGGGCTCTCCGCATTTTCACTAGGCGTTCTGATGGCCATGGGTTGAAGGACAAGTGCTCAGAACGGTCCGAGCACGCTCTCCATCTTCGCTTTCAGCGTGTCGGCCGTGAACGGCTTCACGATGTAGTTCGAGACGCCCGCTTGCTTCGCGGCAACCACGTTCTCGGTCTTGCTTTCGGCAGTGACCATGATGAACGGCAGATGCTTGAGCTGCGCGTCGGCGCGCACCTGCTTGAGCAGATCGAGGCCGGTGACGGGCTGCATGTTCCAGTCGGAAATGACCAACCCGAAATTTCCGGTCTTCAGCTTGGAGAGAGCGGTGCTGCCGTCGCTGGCTTCTTCGACGTTTTCGAAGTCGAGCTGACGAAGCAGGTTCTTCATGATGCGCAGCATCGTGGCGTAGTCGTCCACGATCATGATCGGAAGCTTTTTATCCACGGCCATCTCAGGTCTCCTAAGTCTCGGTTCAAGTCCCGCTGGGGCCCCTCGGCGAACCAGCAATCCGATCCTAGTTGCGAGACCCGACAGGCGTTTGTCGGCCTGGCCCTTTAGCGTTTCGGATTATGTCAAAAGGTGTCAGCCGTCCGGGCCTTTAGCCGAGCAGCTTGCCGGCCACGTCGCCGGGCATCGGCTTGTGGAACAGGTAGCCCTGCATGACGTCCACGCCATGAGCCTGGAGCAGGTTGGCCTGTTCCATGGTTTCGACGCCTTCGGCGACCAGGTTCAGCGACATGGTTTTGGCCATCGCAACGATGGTGGCGACGATGTCGAAGGCTTCCTGCGAACGGTCGATGTCTTCGACGAACGACCGGTCGATCTTCAGGACGTCGATCGGCAGGCGGCGCAGATTGCCCAGCGACGAATGGCCCGTACCGAAATCATCGATCGAGATGTGTAGGCCGGATTCTCGAAGTGATTCAATGACTTTGGTAGCGGTCGGCAGGCGGTCCATCATGGCCGATTCGGTGATTTCGATCTCCAGCAGGTCGAGCGGGATGTCGAATTCGGCCAGTGGTGCCAGAAGGGCATCGATCGGCTGCGACAGCAATTGCTGGGGCGACACATTGACCGCAACCGGAACGATCTTGCGGCCCTGGGCGCGCCATTGCGCCTGCTGACGGCAGGCCTCACGCAACACCCAGCGACCCATATCAACGATCAGGTTCGACTGTTCGGCGACCGGAACAAAAAAGCCGGGCGAAATCATGCCTTTAGAAGGGTGCATCCAGCGCACCAGGGCCTCGAAGCCCACAATCGATTGGTCAGCAGCACTGACCTTTGGCTGATAGTGCAGGGTCAGGGCGTTTTGTTCGATGGCCAGCCGCAGCTCGGTTTCGGTTTCGAAGAACCGGCGCCGTTCCGCCAGCATCGTCGACTCGAACCAGCGCGTCTTTTCGCCGCCGCTATGGGCGGAGTGGATGGCGGTTTCCGCCGCGGCGACGAGATCGTCGGCGGTCCCGCCGTCGACGCGCCACCGCGCCATGCCGATGGAGAACGAGATCGGCTGCACGCCGCCATGGACGCTGAACAGCGGCAGCATCGCCTGGTGCATCCGTTCGGCGGCTTCCATCGCCATCTGATGAGCGCCCTGGTCGGAATCCGCGGAGAGGAAAGCCGCAAAGCGGCCGCCGTAGAGGCGGGCCACCGCCATGTCGTCGCCCAATGCGGTTTTGGCGCGTTGCGCGACCGCGCGCAGAAGCGCATCGCCTTCCGTATGGCCATAAACCTCGTTGATGGTCGAGAACTGGTCGACATGGGCACAGATGACGCAGCCGGCGGCATTGCGTTCGATCGCGGCGGACAGCCGTTCCTCGAAGGCATCGCGGTTCATCAACTGGGTCACGTCGTCGCGCGTCGCGAAGCTGATGACGCGATCGAAATTGGAAACGGCGCTGATGAACGGCCGCGCGACCACGGTGAATTCTTCGGTCTGGGCACGGAACTGGGTCGAAATCAGCAGTTCGGTGCCGCTGCGGATCGCTGTCGCCACCAGCCACTTCGCCCGCCCGCCCGGCAAGCTCCGGTCGGCCAGCAGGGTTTCGGTCGGCACGCTGGCGACCAGCAGGTCGCCCAGGCGGCAGCCGCGCAGCGCATCGGTCGCGCCGAGAAGTTCGCGGACGGCGCGGTTGGCCCAGATGATGGTGCCGGTGCGGTCGAGCACCATGGCACCGTCTTTGATCATGTCGAGAAGGCGTTCGCCGGCATCAGGCGATATGGCGCTGTTCTGTTGCACGTCAGGCTACTCCGCCGACGCCGCATCCGCGGACGGCATCGAGCAATTGGTTGGGAGAGAAGGGTTTGCGGAGAACCTTGTAGGCACCCAGTGAAACCATCGTCGTCGCATAGGGGCGGAACAGATCGCCGTCGCCGCCCGAAATGCAGATGAACGGCATCTCGATGCGCTTGGCACGCATGGAGATCAGCAGTTCGATCCCGGTGCCGCCGGGCATGAAGATGTCGGCCACCACCAATTCGAATTGACCATCGTCGAGCTCCGCCAGCGCTTGCTGGCCGGTGGAAACGAGTTCGACGTCGTGGCCTGCCCGAGTCAGAGTCACATTTACCAGATCGCGCATCAGCGGATCGTCATCGGCAACCAATATACGTGCCATAATCCTTGTCCCTGTGGCCGGTTCGATCGGCGCGCCCGAACGCGAGCGGCAGACCCCGGTTGGCGTGGATGTACCAGAGTTCGGCCGCAGGGACGGCGGTGCGGACGGCTACCGGAGGACGGCGAAGGTATATCCAAAAGTATGTAGTGTGACGGCCATCATCCGAGGCTTGCCATTGTCGTTTGCCACCGCCCGTTGCAGACTGCCGTCCAGGAAAGGCGGTCATGGCCATCAAACGGGTCCTCATCGCGGACGATCATCCGCTGTATCGCGAAGCCGAGCGGGCCCAGGTGGAAAGGACCTTTCCAGGGGTCGAGACGATCCTGCTCGGCACCAGCACCGAGGCAGTGGACCGGCTGCGGGCCGACCGGACCTTCGATCTGATCCTGATCGATCTCATGATGCCGGGCTCGACCGATGCCAGCGGCGTCGAACGGGTGGTCAAGGCGGCCAACGGCGTGCCGGTCGTAGTCGTGTCCGGCAGTCTCGAGCCTCATGACATCCGGTCGTGTATTGCCGCCGGCGCAAAAGCCTTCGTGCCAAAGACCATCGATCCACAGGTCTTTGCATCCGCGCTCAGCATCGTCGCCGCCGGTGGGACCTATGTGCCGATCGAGTATCTGCAGGGCGAGCCCAAAGCCGCCGCACCGGCGAGCACGCCGACGCCCGGCGGATTGACGCCGCGCGAATTCGACATTCTCAAGCTGGTGGTCGAGGGCCATCCCAACAAGGAAATCGCCCGCCGGCTCGGCATCCAGGAGGTGACGGTCAAGGTGAATCTGACCCGTATCTTCGGGCGGCTCGGCGCCCGCAATCGCGCCCAGGCTGCCGCGATCGCCGTCGAAATGAAACTTTTTCCCAGACCCGAATAAGTTGCGCCCGCTTCGATAGAAGGTGTGGTTCACAGGACCCGCGACCGATAGGATATCCGAACCGGCATCCGGCCCCACCTCGGTGGTGGGCCGCGCCGGGGCACCGGTGGGGACCGGTGGGAAGGGGTTCGGATGACCTGGCCGGATTACGGTCAACTCTCCCATTGGCTCTCGCTGTTCGGCGAGAACATCGCAGTCGGCACGATCGTGGTCGTGATCTACGCCTCGGTGCGCGCGAGCGTCGAGAAGCGGTGGCCCAGCCTCAGCGCTCTGGTGCTCGGATCGCTCTTTGGTGCCGGTGCCATTCTTTCGATGTTGTTGCCGGTCCAGATCGGCGAGGGCATCCGGCTCGATGCGCGGAATGTTTTCG
>CAZNZI010000318.1:0-4959 GCA_964577475.1 uncultured Rhodospirillaceae bacterium | reverse complement strand
AGGAGATGGTGAAGATCGCGCTGATGCATAAGCCGCACGCGGCCTGCATCGTGCCCGAGCGGCGCGAGGAGCGCACCACTGAGGGCGGCCTCGATGTCGCCGGCAATATCGAGCGTCTGCGGCCGATGGTCGGCAAACTGGTCGCAGCCGGCATCCGCGTCTCGATGTTCATCGAAGCCAATCCGAAACAACTCGACGCCGCCAAGGCCATCGGCGCACCGGTCGTGGAGCTGCACACCGGCGCCTATTGCGACCACCAAGGCACCGAACGCGATCGCGAATTGAAACGCATCGTCGAAGCGGCCAAACACGGCGCGGCGATCGGCCTCGAATGCCATGCGGGCCATGGGCTCGCCTTCGACACGGTGGCGCCCGTCGCGGCCATCCCGACCATCGCAGAACTCAATATCGGCCATTTCCTGGTGGGCGAGGCGATCTTCACCGGTTTCGAGACGGCGATCCGCCGCATGCGCAGCCTGATGGATGCCGCGCGCACGGAATTGCGTGGCGAGCGCCCGGCATGATCCTCGGCCTCGGCTCGGATATGATCGATATCCGGCGCATCGAGAAAACGATTGAACGGTTCGGCGACCGCTTCGTCGACCGTATCTTCACCGCCGACGAACGCCGCAAGGCCGAACGCCGCGCCGGCACGGCACGCGGCTTGGCTTCCACCTATGCCAAGCGCTTCGCCGCCAAGGAAGCCTGCTCCAAAGCACTCGGCACCGGTTTCCGCCGCGGCGTGTTCTGGCGCGATCTCGGCGTCGCCAATCTACCCTCGGGCAAGCCGACGATGCGGCTCTCGGGCGGCGCCGCCAAGCAGCTCGAACGTCTTCTGCCGCCCGGCATGAAGGCCCAGATCGACCTCACCATGACCGATGACTATCCCCTGGCTGAGGCGGTCGTGATCATCTCAGCCGTGCCGGACGCGAGCACCTAAGCCTTCGCGTTCACATCCAGATCGGTGAGCGCGTAGTCGGGAAGCGTGCTGCCGTTGCCGGGCAGGGGCTCCCCGCGGAAGGTGAGCGGCCGCGAAATCGTGCCGCCCTGGGACGACTGCAGCACCATGTTGCCCTTCTTGGTCCCGAGCGTCATATGCACCATGCCCAAGGGCGAGAAGGGTGCGGTTGGCTCCAGCAGCACGAAACCGTCCGGTGTCACTTTCGGCAGCGAAGTGTGGCAAATCCAGTTGTAGCGTGCAGGCAGGAACGCGGTCGGAATCTTGTCGACATGCGCGACCATGTTGAAGGCCGTCTGGTCCGCGTTGAAGTCGATCTCGGTCTTGGTCGACGCAGTGAGCCAGTCATCGACCCGTTTGGACCAGACCGCCCAATGGGGTGCGTCGGCTGCACCGGCGAAGACACCCAGATTGATCGGCGCCGTGCCCTCCAGCGCCGTCACGACATCGGGGCCGAACCAGCTTCGGATCTTGCGATGCGCGGCTGCGAGTTCCTTATTATTGTAGCTGGGATGGACCTCCGGGGTGACGGCGAAACCCTTGCTGAGGGCCATGCGATGGTAGGTCGCGACGGCCTCCACCGTCTGCGGCCAGGCATCGGCATCGATCCAGAGATAAACCTCGTGGCCGGGAAAATAGGTCGGAATGCGCGGCCGGGCCGCCAGCATCGCCACATAGCCGGGTACCTGCCGTTTATGCGGCCATTCAGGCGTGACGATCTTGACCCCGCGCGCTGTCAGCCAACCCTTCTGTTCGGGCCGCAAGCCGGCATCGAACACATAGATCGGCACGCTTTGCAGGTCGGCGGACTCGCGGATGGCGCGAATCGGCCCGCGCATCAGGTCAAAATAGGTCGCATCCGACCCGGTAATGACGGCCAAGGCACTGGTCATAAAGGCACCTTAGCGGGGTTATGGAAGCCCGTCACGCTTGACAGGCGGCCCTCGGTCGGGCTTGATCGGCGCACTTTCGCGCCGCCTTTCGCGTGGCGTTTCCCCGTCTTTGCGGCTCCATGGCACCATCACGTAAGAAATCGAGCGGGTTCGGCGAAACGATCAGAACGGTCATCTACGCGATCGTCATCGCGTTGGTCGTTCGCACCGTCGGGTATGAACCCTTCAACATCCCGTCGGGTTCGATGATCCCGACCCTGCTGGTGGGCGACTACCTGTTCGTCTCGAAATACTCATACGGCTACAGCAAGCACTCGCTGCCGCTCAGCCTGCCCGTCTTCACGGGCCGTCTGTTCTTCCACGAGCCCAAGCGCGGCGACGTCATCGTCTTCAAGCTGCCGAGCGACAACCGCACCGATTACATCAAGCGGTTGATCGGCCTGCCGGGCGATCACATCCAGATGGTCCATGGCGAGTTGAAGATCAACGGCGAGGTCGCACCGCGCAAGCAGGTCGACGACTATGTCGAGCACGAGTCCAACGGCAGCACGTCACGCAGGGCGGAATACATGGAGACGCTGCCAGGCGGCGTGGTCCATCCCATCCTGCGTTTGCCTAACAGCGACGAAGACCCGAACAACAACACGATCGAATACGTGGTGCCGCCGGGCCACTATTTCATGATGGGCGACAACCGCGACAATTCGCAGGACAGCCGTTTCCTGAATCAGGTCGGCTATGTTCCGGCGGAAAATCTCGTGGGCCGCGCCGAGTTCATCTTCTTCTCGGCCGACGGCGCCGCGCTGTGGGAAGTTTGGAAGTGGCCCTGGGCGATCCGGTGGGGCCGCTTCTTCTCGGGTATCCACTAGGCGTCGCGATGCGCGGGGCCAAGGACGACGCGGTCCAGGACCTCGGTAAGGCGCTCGACTACCGCTTTCGCGAGCCGCAGCTGCTGACCGACGCCCTGACTCATCCCAGCGTCGATGCGGCGCGCGGTCAGGCTTCTGCTTTCGAACGCCTCGAATTCCTCGGTGATCGCGTTTTGGGTCTGATTGTGGCCGATATGCTGTTCAAACGATTCCCGAATGAGACCGAAGGCCATCTGGCGCGCCGCCAGGCCGCCCTGGTGCGCCGCGAGGCTTTGGCGCGCGTGGCGCGCGATCTGGGAATCGACAAGGCGGTAATTCTGTCGAAAAGCGAAGACGAGGGAAGCGGACGATCGAATCCAGGTCTTCTGGCCGACGCCTGTGAAGCGGTGCTGGGCGCAGTCTTTGCCGATGGCGGCCTGGAGGCTGCGGCCGGCATCATCCGCAAGCACTGGGAGCCACTGGTGGCCGAGGCGATCGCTCCGCCGCGCGATGCCAAGACCGCACTTCAGGAATGGGCGCAGGGAAGGGGATTGCCGCTGCCGGTCTATAGCGTCTTGGAGCAGGCCGGGTTGGCCCATGAGCCCATGTTCCACGTCTCGGTCGCCGTCGCAGGCGAAAAGCCGGCCGACGGTAAGGGCACGTCCAAGCGCGCCGCGGAACAAGCGGCGGCTGCCGTCTTGCTGGATCGGCTGACACGATGAGCGGCGAAAGCGGACAGCGCTGCGGGCTCGTGGCGGTGGTCGGTCCGCCCAATGTGGGCAAGTCGACCTTGGTCAACCGCCTGGTCGGCAGCAAGGTGTCGATCGTCTCGCCCAAGGTGCAGACGACGCGCAGCCGCGTCATGGGCATCGCAATGGCCGAGAACGTCCAGATCATTTTCGTCGATACGCCCGGCATCTTCGCGCCGAAACGCCGGCTGGAACGCGCCATGGTGCGTGCCGCCTGGGATGGGGCCGGCGACGCGGACGAAATCATCTTCGTGGTCGATGCGCTGAAGGGACTCGACGATGTCTCACGCAGCGTCGCCGACCGGATGAAGGAAAACGGCACCAAGCCCATCACCGTCATCAACAAGATCGATGCGGTGAAGCGCGAGACCTTGCTCGGTGTCGCGGCGCAGATCGCCGCGCTCGGCTTCGACGAGGACGTGTTCATGGTCAGCGCCCTGGGTGGCGACGGCGTGAAGGACCTGCTGCCCTTCCTCGCCAAACGCCTGCCCGAAGGTCCGTTTCTGTTCCCCGAGGACCAGGTCTCGGACATGCCCGAACGCATGTGGGCCGCCGAGATCACACGTGAGCAGGTGTTCCTCCAGCTTCACGACGAGCTGCCGCATCAGACGGCGGTAGCGACCGAGTCCTGGGCCGAGCAGGGCGATGGTTCCGTGCGTATCGATCAGTCGGTCTATGTCCAGCGTGACGGCCAGAAGGCGATCGTGCTGGGCGCCGGCGGCCGGCGGATCAAGGAGATCGGTTCACGGGCCCGTGCCGAGCTCGAGAAACATCTGGAACGTCGCGTCCATCTGTTCATCCAGGTCAAAGTCGACCCCCGCTGGCCGGACGACAGGGGCCAATTCTCCTCGATCGGGCTCGATTACGATTCGTAGCCGCGATCCCTCGGTGACGGCTTATGTGGCGTAATCGCTCCATCCTTCTGTGCCGTGCCGGGATCTCGAACGACGGCAATACCGACCGGATCGGCGGCGAGATCATGGCGGGGTTTCGCACCCATGGCTGGACGGCTTCCGATATCGTCGTCGACCCGAAGAACGCGCGGGCGACCGAGGCCGAGGTTACCGCCCGGATCGCTGGCGGCGAATTCGATATCGTCATGTCGGTGCAAGCGATGGGCCTGATCATCGGCCCGCTGGCCGACGACGTCATGCGCCGCGGCGGCGCGCGCCGCCTATATTGGGCGCTCGATCACCCGTATTCGGGCTGGACATCGGTCGCTCAATTGCCGGCCGACGCCATCTTGGCTTATCCGACCCGCAGCAATATCGACTGTTGCCGCCGCTTCTTGCGGCCCGATCTCCAGCCTGTGTGTGCCCCGCATGCGGCGGTGAGGCGCGATGCCAAGCCTTGGCGTGACCGCGGTATCCGCGCCGTCTTTGTCGGCAATGCGTCGAAAGATCCGCCCGATGCCATCCGCCGGGCCTGGCCGCAGCGCTATCCGCCCTTGTGGGCCGGTGTGTTGGAGGCCATGGCGCAGCGGTTCGAGATTGGCGTCACGCCGACTCTGG
>CAZNZI010000317.1:0-3074 GCA_964577475.1 uncultured Rhodospirillaceae bacterium | reverse complement strand
ATGCCGCCCTCGGGCAGGGTCCGGCCCATCGTCTGGACCGTGACGAAGGCCTCTTCGATCAGCTTGCCCGACATCGTCCACAGCACTTCCATGATGGCAGCCTGGGCATAGGTCGAGCGCGGCGAGGGGTTGATCAGGGCGATCGGCTTGTCGACCAGTTCGCCGCTTCCGACCACCCAATCGAGCGCGTTCTTCATCGCCCCGGGAATACCGTGCGCGTATTCCGGCGTCGAGATCAGCAGGCCATCAGCCTCGGTTAGCGCGGCGCGATAGAGCAGAACCGGCTCGAGCGAAGGATCGCTCTCGTCGTCGGGATTGAACAAGGGAAGCGCGCCGATGTCGTACAGGACGATTTCAATATGGTCCGGCGCCAGCGCGGCCATCGCCTGAAGCATCGCCGTGTTCGACGAGCCTCGGCGCAGACTGCCGGAAATACCGAGCAAACGGAGCGGGCGCGTCATCACGCCCGCTTCTTGGCGGCCTTGCTGCGCAGATAGGGCGCGAGGTAGCGGCCGGTGTGGCTTTCGCGGTTGCTGACGATTTTCTCGGGCGTACCCGCAGCCACCAGACGGCCGCCGCCGACGCCACCGTCCGGGCCCAGATCGATGATCCAGTCGGCCGTCTTGATGACTTCGAGATTGTGCTCGATCACCACGACCGTATTGCCCTGTTCGACCAGCACCTGGAGCACTTCGAGCAGCTTGCGCACGTCTTCGAAATGGAGCCCCGTGGTCGGTTCGTCGAGGATGTAGAGCGTACGACCGGTCGCGCGGCGCGACAGTTCCTTGGCCAATTTCACGCGCTGGGCCTCGCCGCCCGACAGCGTGGTCGCCTGCTGGCCGAGATGGATATAGCCAAGCCCGACATCGCGCAGGGTTTCCAGCTTGTCGCGGATCGGCGGCACGGCCTTGAAGAATTCGGCGCCTTCCTCGACAGTCATGTCGAGCACATCGGCGATGCTCTTGCCGCGGAAGGTCACTTCGAGCGTCTCGCGGTTGTAGCGCCGGCCCTTGCAAACGTCGCATTGGACATAGACGTCGGGCAGGAAGTGCATCTCGATCTTGATCACACCGTCGCCCTGGCAGGCCTCGCAACGGCCGCCCTTGACGTTGAAGCTGAAGCGGCCCGATACGTAGCCGCGAATCCGCGCCGCCGGCAGCCGGGCAAACAGGTCGCGGATGTGGTTGAACATGCCCGTGTACGTGGCCGGGTTCGAGCGCGGGGTGCGCCCAATCGGCGATTGGTCGATATCGACGACCTTGTCGAGATGCTCGATCCCGTCGATCCGCTCATGGGGCGCCGGATGCTCGCGCGAGCCATAGAGGCGGCGGGAGAGGGCCTTGTAGAGCGTCTCGATAACCAGAGTCGACTTGCCGCCACCCGACACGCCGGTCACGCAGGTAAAGGTGCCGAGCGGGAAATCGACGGTCAGGTTCTGCAAGTTGTTCCCCGTCGCGCCAACCACCGTGAGCTTGCGGTCGCTGCCACGGCGGCGTTCCGGCACCGCGATCTGACGCATGCCGGTCAGATACTGGCCGGTCAGACTGGCTGGGTTGGCCATCACCTTTTCAGGCGTGCCTTGGGCAACGATCTTGCCGCCATGAATCCCGGCGCCCGGACCCATATCGACCAGATAATCGGCTTGGCGGATCGCGTCCTCATCGTGTTCGACGACGATAACGCTGTTGCCCAGGTCGCGCAGGCGCTTCAGGGTCGCCAGTAGGCGGTCGTTATCGCGCTGGTGCAGGCCGATCGACGGCTCATCGAGCACATAGAGCACGCCGGTCAAACCTGAGCCGATCTGCGACGCCAAGCGAATGCGCTGGCTTTCACCACCCGAAAGCGTGCCCGAATTGCGCGAGAGCGATAGATAGTCGAGACCGACATCGTTCAAGAAACCCAGCCGCTCGTTGATCTCGCGCAGAATGCGCCGTGCGATCTCGCGATCCTTGGCTTTGAGGGTCGGTTCGAGGGCGAGGAACCAATCCTTCGCCTCCTCGATGGATTTGGTGCAGACCTCGGTGATGTTGAGCTTGGCGATCTTGACTGCCAGCGCTTCGGGCTTGAGGCGGGCGCCATGGCAGGTCTCGCAAGGCGATTCGACCAGGAACCGGCCGAGTTCTTCGCGCACCCAGGCCGAGTCGGTCTCGTTATAACGGCGGTCGAGATTGGGGATCACGCCTTCGAACGGCTTCTTGGTCGTATAGGCGCGCGTGCCGTCTTCGTAACGCATCGGCACGTCTTCCTTGCCCGACCCCCACAGGACGGCATCCCGCACCTTTTCCGGCAGATCCTTCCACGGTGTATCGAGGCGGAATTTGTAGTGCTTGGCCAGGCTTTCGAGCGTCTGGAGGTAGTATTGCGACGATGAGCCGGCCCATGGCGCGATCGCGCCCTCGCGCAGGGTCTTGCGATCGTCGGGCACCACCAGCTCGGCCGATATCTCCATCATCACGCCCAGCCCGTCGCAGGCCGGGCAGGCGCCATAGGGGTTGTTGAAGGAGAACAGACGCGGCTCGATTTCCTCGATCGTGAAGCCCGAAACCGGGCAGGCGAATTTCGAGGAGAAGAGAGTGCGTTCCTTGCCGTCGGGCGTCTCGGCGATGGCGATCCCGTCGGCCAGGTTGAGGGCCGTCTCGATACTGTCGGCCAGGCGGGTCGCGAGATCGGGCTTCACCACGATACGGTCGACCACCACCTCGATCTCGTGCTTCAGCTTCTTGTTGAGTGCCGGCACCTCGCCGATCTCATAGAGCTTCCCGTCGACTTTGACGCGCTGGAAGCCCTTCTTCTGCAGCTCCTGAAGTTCCTTGCGATACTCGCCCTTGCGGCCGCGCACGATGGGAGCCAGCAGGAAGAGCCGCGTGCCCTCGGGCATGGCAAGAACGCGGTCCACCATCTGCGAAACCGTCTGGCTTTCGATGGGAAGGCCGGTCGCTGGGGAATGGGGGACGCCGATACGCGCAAAGAGCAGACGCAGATAGTCGTAGATTTCGGTGACGGTGGCCACCGTCGAGCGCGGGTTGCGCGAGGTGGTCTTCTGCTCGATCGAGATTGCGGGCGACAGGCCCTCG
>CAZNZI010000316.1:0-4771 GCA_964577475.1 uncultured Rhodospirillaceae bacterium | reverse complement strand
CGGCGCTGGCGCGCGCCGCCGAGAGTTCCCAATTCGACGGATACTGCTGGGTGCTGACCGGCTGGTCGTCGGTGTGGCCGTCGACCTCGACCTGGAAATCGGCGTATTTCGGCGAGGCCAGCATCTGTCCCATCTTGGTGAGTGCGGGGAGGAACTGGTGTTTCAGCTCGGCTGAATTGGCGTCGAAAAAGGTGCCGCCGTCGAGTTCGAGGACCATGCCGCGGTCATCCGTCGACACGGTGACCTGATTGTCGTCGAGCTTCAGTGCTTTCGCCTGCTGCTGCGCCTCGGCCTTCAGCGTGTCGATCGGCTGCACCACGTCATGGCCGCCGATTGCCTTGGACAGACCGCCGGTGACCTTCTCGGCCTTGGTCGCATCGAATTTCGAGATCGAAAGCATCAACACGAAGAAGGCCAGCAGCAGCGTGATCATGTCCGCATAGGACAGCAGCCAGTCTTCCTTCTCTTCGGGCTTCTTGACCTCGAATTTGCTTTCGTGCGCCATCGGCGTCACTCAGCGCGGGAGGAGGGCGGCGGTCATTTCGGTCCGCCCTTCATCATCTTGTCGATGTCATAGTGCAGCTTCGGATCGAGGAAGCTGTTCATCTTGTCCTGGATGAAGCGCGGGCTCTTGCGCTCGGCCAGCATCGCCAGGCCCTCGGCGACCAGTGTATTGCGGAAGCGCACGATTTCCTCGCGCTGCTGGATCTTGCTGGCGGAGGGCAGGAAGATGATGCGCGCGAAGAACACGCCGTAAAGCGTGCCGAGCAGACCGACCGCCATGCCCGCGCCGATCTTCGAGGGATCGGCGGCCAAGGTATCGAGCATGACCACCAGACCCACCAGGGTTGCGATCATGCCGAAGGCGGGAGCGTTGCTGCCCATGTTGCGCAGGATTTCAGCCGGAACCGTATTGCGCTGGAAGGTGGTCTCGACCGTGGTGTAGAGGATTTCGCGCACCTCGGGACCCTGGTGACCGGCGATCACCAGGCTCACGCCGAAGGCCAGGAAGCTGTCCTGGTTCTTGAGTTTCTTGACGTCGGCCTCAAGCCCCTGGGGGCCGTTCTTCTGCATCATGTAGCCCCAGCGGATCACGCGGCCGACTTCGCCCTGAAGCACGCCGCGGCCCAGCCGGTGACGGAAAAAGATGGAGGCCATGATCCGCAGCGCGATGATCACGTAGCGCGGTTCATAGGCGACAAAGGTCGAGGCCAGGGTCCCGCCGACCACGAGCAGAAAGCCCGCCAGGTGCAGGAACACCAGGAAATTGTTCGTGCTGATGAAGATCGCGCCGAGGATCAGCGCGAGCCCGAGCACGAAGCCAACGAGGGTTGCGAACGACATTCCTACCCGACCCAGGTTCAGCCACAGCCGGAAAGGCGCGGCCTAACATATTGATTCTTACGTGGATTGGTTAACGGGTCGTGAACGGGACAAGGCGAAGGGGTGCTTATTTGCCCTCGGCGGCGATGCGCCAGATGACCCCGGCACCCTCGTCGGTGACGAGGAGGGCGCCGTCATGCGCCATGGCCACGGTCACGGGCCGGCCCAGCATCTCGTTGTCGGCGATGTTGAGGCCGGTCATGAAGTCCTCGTACTCGCCGGTCGGCTTGCCATCCTTGAAGATCAGGCGGATCACCTTGTTGCCGACCCGCTTGGCCCGGTTCCAGGAGCCCTGAAGAGCGACGAACGCATCGCCGCGATACTCGGCCGGGAATTGGTTGCCCGTGTAGAAGGCGATGCCCAACGGCGCCGAATGCGGCTGGATCAGAACGTCCGGCACCGTGACCTTGCCGACGAGATCGGGCCGTTCGCCCCTGTGCCGTGGGTCCTCATTGCTGCCGATGTAGTACCAGGGCCATCCGTAAAAGGCGCCATCCGTCACATGGGTCGCGTAGTCTGGCGGCAGATTGTCGCCGAACCCGTCGCGTTCGTTGACGACGCACCACAGATTATTGGTGACCGGCTGGATCGCCATGCTGACGCAGTTGCGCAGCCCGGTCGCGTAAATGCGGCGATGACCGCCGTCGGGATCGAAGGCCAGCACATCGGCCCGCCCTTCTTCCGAACCCCACATCGCGCCGAGACCATGGTGCAACTCATAAGGGATCAGGTTGCCGCGATCCATGGGGCGGACGGTGTCGGCGTCGTTGGAACCCGAACCGACCGACACGAACATCGTCTTGCCGTCGGTCGAGAAGGCGACGTCGCGCGTTGAATGGCCGCCACTGGGGATGTTCCCGAAGAGGGGTTCGGGCCTACCATCGGCCTTGCTATCGCCGGACTTGTAATGGAAGCGCACCACCGAGGTCGTGCCCGCCACATACATGTATTGCGGGTCCGGTCCGGGCGGATAGAAGGCGATGCCGTGGGGATAGCCGAGCCCCGTCACGAAGATGTCGTTGCTGGCCGCGCGGTCTGCGCCATCCGGCGCGCGCAGAATGCGGATCCGGCCCGATCCGCTTTCGGCGACGAAGATATCGCCGTTGGGCGCCACCCGCACCATGCGCGGCGTGTTCAGGCCATCGGCGAAGATGCTGACCTTGAAGCCCGCTGGAACACGCGGCAAAAAGCCTTCTGGCCGCCGCGTAACCATGCCGCCGTTGGCGGAAGGCTGCGAGGCGAAGGGCGGGGGAAGATCGGAAGGCCTGATGAGGCGACGGACACCGGGCGCATCATTGCGCCAATCGCCATAAGCGGCCGGCCCCGTCAGTGTATCGGCGTGAACGGCGGGCACCCATGAAATGGCGCCCGCCGTGACAACGGCAAGAAAAGCGAGGCGGTCGATGCCTCGCTTCAAATCAGAGGCCCCCGAGGATGTGCTCGGCGCTCGATACGTCGCATGCACCAGGGTTTTCTTCGACATCGATCTTCTTGACCACGCCGTCATCCACGACCATCGAATAGCGGTGCGAGCGGACGCCCATGCCGCGCGCGGTCAAGTCGAGGGTCAGTCCGGCCGCCTTGGTGAAATCGGCGCTGCCGTCGGCCAGCATCGTCACCTTGCCGCTGGCGTTGAGGCTCTTGCCCCAGGCGTCCATGACGAAGGGATCGTTGACCGAGATGCAGGCGACTTCGGCGACGCCCTTGCGCTTCAGGGCTTCGGCATTGGTGATGAAGCCGGGCAGGTGCTTGGCCGAGCAGGTGGGCGTGAAGGCGCCGGGCAGGCCGAAGATCACGACCTTCTTGCCCTTGAAGAAGTCGGCGGTGTTGACGGGCTGCGGACCCTGGGCGCCCATGGTGGCGATCGTCACCGCCGGAATCTTGTCTCCTACTTTGATCATCGTGTTCTCCCTGCGCAATTGACGGTACCGGGCGCATGCCCGGGGCAACCCCGCGTGATGTGGGGAGGGAGGATGCCACCGACGGGACGCGGCGACAAGACAGCCCGTTTGCGACCAAACGGTTACGCCCAAGGGCCTGGGAATAAGGATTAAGCCGAGGGGGTATCCAGGTCGAGGACGACTTCCATCACGTCACCGTCGATGAACCGCTGGCGGTGGAAGCCGAAGCGTTCGGCCAGGTGAAGCATGGGCTGATTCTCGGAAAGGATCTCGCCGATCAGCCGGCGCAATTTCCGCGTGCGCGCATAGCGGATCATCTTGTTCATCAACATGCTGCCGAGGCCACGGCCCTTCGCATCGGACCGGACAAGGACGGCGAATTCGGCGGTATGGTTGTCGGCATCGGCCACCAGACGCACGACGCCCAAGGTCTCGCGCCCGGGATCGTCGGCCGGCACGGCGACAAAGGCCATCTCGCGCACGTAGTCGATCTGGGTGAGGCGTGCCATCTGCGAATGGGGCACCTCGCTCACCACCGTGAAGAAACGGAAGCGCATATCCTCCTTGGTGGTGCGCTCGATCATGCCGTAGTGATTTGGCTCGTCTTCCGGGCGGATCGGCCGCAGCAGGATGCGCTGGCCGTTGCGCGCGGTGACAATCTCTTCGAGTTCCTGCGGATAAGGCCGGATCGCCAGCCGCTCGCCCTTGTCGGCGGCAGGGGCGAGGGCGATGCGTGCATCGAGCGCCAACACGCCATCGGCATCGGCAAAGAGCGGGTTGATGTCCATTTCGAAGATTTCGGGAATGTCGACGGCCAACTGCGACACCTGCATCAAGGTCAGGCAGATGGCATCGATATCGGCGGGCGGGTGGCCGCGATAGCCTTTCAGTAACTCAGCCACGCGCGAGCGATGAATCAACTCGCGTGCGAGGCTCATATTGAGCGGCGGCAGCCCGATCGCCACGTCGCCGACGGTTTCGACAGCCGTGCCGCCCTGGCCGAAGACGATCACCGGCCCGAAAACGGGGTCGGTGGCGATGCCGATCATAATCTCGACGGCGCCGGGGCTCCGCGCCATCGGCTCGACGACGAAACCTTCGATCCGTGCGGTGGGCAGCGCGTGGCCTACGCGCGCGATCATCTGATAGCCGGCCTTCTCGACCTCGAAGGCGCCGGGCAGATCGAGCATGACGCCGCCATAGACCGATTTGTGCGAGATGTCGGGCGAGAGAACCTTGAGCGCGACGGGCTGATCGAGCCGCCGCGCGATGCGGCCCGCCTCGGCGGGAGAGGTTGCGATCTCGGTCGGCACCGAACGGATGCCGTAGGCACCGATCACGGCCTTTGCCTCCGGCTCGCTCAAGGCGAACCGATTGGCGCCGACCGCATGAGCGATCAGGTTTTGCACCCGGCTCGTCTCGGGCTTGAATTGCTCCGGCGCCGAGGCGGGTGTTTCCATCAGCATCTTCTGGCCGCGGCGGTGCTC
>CAZNZI010000315.1:0-4321 GCA_964577475.1 uncultured Rhodospirillaceae bacterium | reverse complement strand
CGAAGGCTATGCGTTTCCGGTCGATGTCGAGGAGTCGGTCCGTGGTTCGCGTGTCGGCGAGATGGTGGCGCGCTGCGTGGTTGAAACCGGCACCAGCTCCTATTACACCGCGATGAGCGAGGCGACGCAGGAGCCGGTGCTCCAGCAGATCTGCCGCAACATCGCCGGCGACGAGTTCCGCCACTACAAACTCTTCCTCGACACGCTGCGCAAATACCAGCCGACCGAACATCTCTCTGTGGTCGAGCGCATTCGCGTGGCGATCAGCCGCTTGCGCGAGACCAATGACGACGAGCTGGCCTATGCCTTCCATTGCGCCAACGAACCGATGGATGCGCCCTACGACCGCGTGAAGGCCGGTGCGGCCTATAGCGCGCGCTGCTTCCGCATCTATCAGCACCATCATGTCGAGCGCGGCGTGAGCATGGTGATGAAGGCGGCCGGGCTGAAGCCGCAAGGTTGGTTGGGCCGTCAGGCCACCCGCTACGCCTGGTGGAAACTGCAAGGCAAGGCCAATCGCGCCGGTGGATACGCTTAAGGCGCCCGGCGCGCTGCTTTAGGACTTTTTTTGGGGGCTGCCTGAAGGCCGTGCGGGGGCGCGGTTTTTCGCTGCCGTGTCATTAGTTTGGGAACGGCGCGACTCCGTACACTGCCGCGATGATCGACACCCGTACTCTGATGATTGCCGTGGCGATCGGCAATCTGGCGCTCGCGCTTTTGCTCGCCGCCGTCGCCCGGGGCAATTCGCTCGCCTATGCCGGGCGGCTTTGGGGCATTGCCAAACTGGGCGAAGGGGCGGGCTTTCTGCTGATCGGCTTGCGCGATCATATTCCCGACACCCTCTCGATCCCCGTCGCCAATGCGATCCTGATCACCGGCTTCGTCTTCGAGCTCGCCGCGACCTGGGAACTGCTGCGCATCCCCCATTGGCGCCGCCTGGTGCTGCCGCTCAGCGTGATCGGCATCGTCGGCTTCTGCGGCGCCTACCAACTCGGCTACGGCGTCACGGTCCGCGCGATCATCCTCGGCAGTTCGGTCACCGTGTGCTACGGGCTGACGTCGGGCGCGTTTTTCTACCGCTGGAAAAGCGTGTCGATCATCGGAAAGCTGCTCGGCGTGGCCGATCTGGTCGGGGCCAGCATCGCCATCTCGCGCACCACCGGCATCGGCGCAGGCCAGGACCCGTCACCGTTCTCCAATGCGCCGCAGCACGGCCTGACGTTCCTGCTGCTCTATTTCTACATGGTGCTGCACGGCTTCGGCTTCCTGCTGCTGACCAAGGAGGAGGCCGACCGCGAGACCTTGCGCCTCGCGACCCTCGATCCGCTGACCGAGACGCTCAACCGCCGCTCGTTCTTCAGCCAGACCGAGGCGGCCTGGGCGCTGGCGCGCCGCAACACGCAGCCGCTCTCGATGCTGATGCTCGACCTCGACCACTTCAAGCGCATCAATGACAGCTATGGCCATCAGGCGGGCGACGACGTGATCCGCGAATTCGTGCGCATCTGCGGCGACCATCTGCGCGAATCCGACATCCTGGGCCGCATGGGCGGCGAGGAATTCGCCGTGGCGCTCCCCAGCACCAATCTCGACGGCGCCGTGCGCGTGGCAGAGCGCATCCGCGACGCGGTCGCCCAATGCATCGCGCGCACCGGCGGTCTCGAGATCCGCTTCACGGTGAGCATCGGCGTGACGCAGGCCCAGCGCGACACCACCATTGATCCGATCCTGGCGCGTGCCGACGGTGCGCTCTATGAGGCGAAACGCCAGGGCCGCAATCGGGTGACCGCGCAGACGGACACCGCGCCCGCGATCGCCTAACCGCCGGCGAGCTTGCTGGCGAGCGGCGCGAACTCCGCTGCGACCCGCTCATAGATCGGCCGCTTGAAGGCGACGATGGCCGCGGCCACGTCGTCGAGCTTCATCCAGCGCCAAGCCTTGAACTCGGGATGTTCGGTGGCAATGTCGATGTCGCTGTCCGCGCCCTTGAACGCGAGCGCGAACCATTTCTGCCGCTGGCCCTTGAAGCGCCCGCGCCAGGCACGGCCGGCCAGTTCGGCGGGCAGATCGTAGGTCAGCCAGTCGCCGATCTCGGCCAGGATCTCGGCCTTGTCGGTGCCGGTCTCTTCTTTCAATTCGCGCATCGCGGCCGTGCGCGGCGACTCGCCCTTGTCGATGCCGCCTTGCGGCATCTGCCAGGCCTCGCCCGGCGTGTCGATCCGCTGCGCGGCGAAGACCAGGCCTTGGCGATTGAAGAGCGCGATGCCGACGCAAGGCCGATAGACCGCTTCCCCTGATCCGTTTCCGTTGCGCGGCATGGAAGACGCGCTCAGGGCGCTTTGACAAGCGCGCTGGCGGGCGCGAGGACGGCACCCTTCTGCGGCAATGTCGCCGCCCAGGCCAGCAGCCGTTCGAAGGTGACGGGGCGCGGCGAAACATAGGCGATGGCGGAACCGTCGCGCTGCGCCGTGGCCAGCACGCGGGCGAAACCGGCATCGATCGCGGCGCGGAACGGCGTTTCGTCGGGCACCAGCGCGACGGTGGCCGAGGCCGGCACGTCGTCGGTCTTCATGCCGGCGAGACCGTCGCCGAGGAAGAGGAGGCCGCGCGCCTTGATGTCGCGCAGGAGCGGCGCCCAATCCTCGGCGCTGGTCACCGGCGAATGAAGGGCTGCCGATACGCCGACATAAGAGGTCGCCCGGCCGAGGATTGCGCGCAGCCGGTCGCCGGCGGCACTGGGGCTGTCCTTGGTCATGATCGCCATCGGCCCGGCGTCGTGCAGCGGGAAGTTGGCGGGTTCGAGCGGCAGGTCGAGCAGCACCTCGTGGCCGGCGGCGCGCGCCTTCTTCACCCAGGTATCGAGATTGCCGGCATAGGGACTGAAGGAGAGACCGACTTCGGGCGGCAGTTTGGCGATGGCCGCTTCGGCCGCCTCGCGCGAGACGCCGAGCCCGACCACGACGACGGCGACCTTGGCCACCACCTTACCGGCCGTCGTCTCTTTCGGCTCGACGAACGGCCGGGCATAGACGGTGCGCGCTTCCTTGGTGCCGTCGGCCACGGGCAGCGGGCCGTCGGGACTGTCTTTCAACAGATCGCCCACCGGAGCGGGGCCGAGCGGCTTCAGATCGGTGCGCGCAGGGAGCTGCGCGAACGAGGGTGGGGCGAGCGGCTCGCCGGCCGATGGCGCTTGCGGCTCGTTCATCGGCGGCGGCGGCGGCGCGGGCGCGGCCATCGCCTGCTGATCGGCGGATTTCGCCTCCGCGGCAGGCGCTTCACCCTTCGGCGCTTCGGCGGTCTTGGCCGGTTCGGGCGCCGGCGGTGGCGCCTCGCCCGCCTTCGAGAGTGGGATCGGCTTGACCGGCGTCAGGCTCTTATTGGCCGAGAGCGACGGCGTCGCCGCTTCCGGTTCGGCGGGCGGCGGGGCGGCGTCCTCCTTGGGCGCGGCGGCGTCCGCCGGCTTGGCGTCCGCTTCCTTCTTGGCCGGCTCGGCAGGTTTCGCGGCTTCAGGTGCCGGCGCGGGCACGGCCCCGGTCGCGGGCTGGGCCGGTTCGGGCGCGGGTGCCAGGGGCATCACGCCCTTGGCCGGCTCCGGCGGCTTCAGCATCGCCGTCGAATTCTGATCGGCTGGCTTGGCCTCGGCAGCCGTTTTTTCGGCGGCTTTCGGTTTCTCGGGCGCGGCCGCGGGCGGCTTCGCATTGGGATTCGCCGGCATCGCCATGGTGATGCTGGGCGTCATCGTCAGGCGGCGGACCAGCGCGAAAGGTGTCTCGCCGGTGCCGATGTACCAGCCCGCGCCGAGCAGGACGATCACCGTGGCCGGGATCAGCCCGCCATAGATCGCGTAGCGGCCGAGACGCCGCCAGCGATCCGGATCGGACGTGGTGACGGTTTCGACGTCGCTCACGTCGTCACCGTCGTCTAACGTATCGCTCCCAGCAGAGAGGAAGGAGAGCGCCACGATGCCGGCTCAGTTCGCTGCCTTCTGCCCTTTGTAGAGCGACAGACCATGTAGGAGGTCGATCGCGCGGGCGAGTTGGTAGTCGTTGGCCGGGTCGCCGAAGGTGACCGGTTCAGGCGCCTCGGGAGCCGGAGCAGGCGTGATGACCGGCTTCGCTTCCGCGCCGTTGTTCGACTGCGGCGCGGTCTTGTCCTTGTCCTCGCCCTCGGTCTTGCCGTCGGTCTTCGGCGGCAGCGTGTCGTTGCGCAGGGCGCCACGCAGCGAGGCTTCGCCGCGCAGCGGCGGCTGGCCGTTGCTCGACACTTCGAGCTTGCCCTGCTGCACCTTGATGTCGGGTTCGATGCCGACCGCCTGGATCGA
>CAZNZI010000314.1:0-3982 GCA_964577475.1 uncultured Rhodospirillaceae bacterium | reverse complement strand
CATCTGGAGGAACCTGGCTTTCGTCAAAGTGCCCCGCGAGCTCGACCGATATTGCTCCCCAATCTTGATCGCAACCAGATTCGGGGCAGAGAGTCTCCGAGCCAAAGACGATAGGGAATGAGAGGGAGACGTGGCAGCTCTTTGACCATGCTTTGGCCTGCCTCGGCGTCACGGTGATCTCGATCGACGCAGGCTCATAGTCTTCGACGATGAAGGCAGGCGTTCCCTCGATCTCGCCCATATACGCCCGTTTGTCTTCGCAATACTCACCACGAGGACCATCGATCAGCTTGGCTGACTTCGGATTCGCCGCATCAAAGAAAACAAAATTTTGGCAGTGCATCGTGCCGCCTTCGGATGCGACAGCGTACACAGACGAATGGCCGAGACGGAGGATGTCCACCATATCGCCTTCCAGTTCGTCCGCCTCGGCTAGCAGCTCCTTGTCTGCATGAAAGGAGCTATTGAGTTCTTCTTCGGCACGATCTCCCCAACCCGAAGTCAGCACGTCGATGTGGAGAACACTTTCGGGCAACTGGGCGAGAGCCCAAACTGGCAAGGTATCGGGCTTTCCGCGCGCGTAGAGGGCCTTCAGCCAGTGCTCCAGGGTTCCGCACACATCCTTACCGCTTTTGGCGATTACGGGGTCGGGGTCGCCACCCAAGGCTTTTATGCGCGCTACATACAACTCGCCGAGGCACGCTTCAGCCTCTGTGGCTTGTCCTTCCGAAATTGAGCAGGTCTTCGCCCGGTCTTTGAGCCATCGTCGTTGAATTTCGATTGTGTCTTTTCGGCTTGCGCCCGCGTTCGCGAGCGCTTTCCTAAAGGCATCCGACATCCTGACATCGAGAACAGATAGGTTGTTGCTCTGGCAGATCAGCTTCTCGACCGGCTGCGTTGCCTTGGCGCAATCGAAGCTGGGATTGGCGAGGCAAGTCTCGGCGGTCAGCAGGCCGAAGACGACAAGAAGCAGCCCAGAAAGACGCACGATTGCCCCCGGCGATCCAACTAATACTTTATCCGTATTCTTAGGAGACAAAGTAGCACGGCGGCTCCTTAACTAGAAGGCGCCGCTCGCGGCTGGCCCCCCTCCTCCGCGGGGGTGACGGTCCGAGAGGTGGAGAGAGCGTGGGCTATAGACGGGTGACTGCCTCCAGCGGTCAGTTCACCACCGTCTTCGGCTTGAAGATGCGCTTGATCTCCTGGCCCAGCAGTTGGAACTCGTCGCGCCGTCCGGTGCGGTGGCGCCAGGCGAGGCCGATCTGGCGCTTCGCCGCCCGGTCGTCGAGCGGGATCGTCATCAGCGAGGTGCCCTTCAGCACACCCGCCTCCACCGCGATCTGCGGCAAGAGCGTCGTACCGAGCCCGTTGTCGACCATCTGGGTCAGCGTCGTCAGGCTGGTGGCCTCGAAGGGATCGACCTGCATCTCGCGCCGGATGCCACAGGCGGCCAGCGCATGGCCGCGCAGACAGTGGCCGTCTTGTAGCAGCAACAGACTCTCGCCGTTCAGCCGCTCGCCGGAGATCCGCTCGGAATTCGCCAGCGGATGGTCGGTGCGGCAGCAGAAGGCGAAGGGGTCGTCGAACAAAGGTTCCGACTCGATCGTGCCGAGATCGTAGGGTAGCGCCAGCAGCAGCACGTCGAGCTCTCCCGCCTGGAGGCGATCGACCAGCCGGTCGGTCAGGTCCTCGCGCAGGTAGAGGCGCAGCTTCGGATATTTGTTGCGCAGCGCCGCCAACACCGGCGGCAGAAGGAAGGGCGCGATGGTCGGGATCACGCCCATGCGGATCGTGCCCGCGAGCGGCTCGCCGGTCGATTGCGCGGCGCGCGCCAGATCTTCCGCCTCGTCGAGAATTTGTTGCGCGCGGCGCACGGTGTCTTCGCCGAAGGGCGTGAACACGACACTGCGCTTGGTGCGGTCGACCAGCGGCACGCCGAGAATCTCCTCCAGCTCCTTCAAACTGGCGGACAGCGTCGACTGGGTCACATGGGTGGCGGCCGCGGCCTTGCTGAAATGCTTGTGCTCGGCCAGCGCCACCAGGTGACGGAATTGTCGCAGGGTCGGCAGCACAGTCATCGTTTTTTCCGATTACTCTGAGCAGAATTACCAGTTGGAACGATTCTAAGATAAGCCCCATATTCCGTTAGTCAAGACCGCCCGCGAGACGACCACACACTGAAAAGTAAAGGAGATTCAATATGTTGACCGTTGGCGACAAATTCCCCGAATTCGACCTCAAGGCGGTGGTTTCGATCGACCCGGCCAAGGCCTTCACCCAGATCAATTCGGCCTCCGACAAGGGCAAATGGAAAGTGGTCTTTTTCTGGCCGAAGGATTTCACCTTCGTCTGCCCGACCGAGATCGCGGCTTTCGGCAAGCTGAACGGCGACTTCAACGACCGCGACACCGTGGTCTATGGCGTGAGCACCGACAGCGAGTTCGTGCATCTGGCCTGGCGCCAGAACCACGCCGATCTGAAGGCCCTGCCCTTCGCGATGTTGGCCGACATCAAGCGCGAGCTGTCCTCGACGCTCGGCGTGCTCGACAAGACCGAAGGCGTCGCCCTGCGCGCCACCTTCATCGTCGACCCCGAGGGCGTGATCCGCTTCGCGTCGGTGAACGATCTCAGCGTCGGCCGCAACCCGGCGGAAGTGCTGCGCGTGCTCGACGCGCTGCAGACCGACGAGCTGTGCCCATGCAACTGGCAGAAGGGCGACGCAGTCCTGAAGCCGGCCGCGTAACCCGCGAGAGACCCCGGTGCACCCTCCGGCATCGGGGTCTTTCGACCAAGCCCGGGCCTCTTCACCCCCACCCCACCCCCTCCCCGCAAGGGGGAGGGGCTAGTGAAAAACCCCTCCCCCTTGCGGGGAGGGACGAACGCACTGCGTTCGTGGGTGGGGGAAAAGCGCAGCGCCATTTGATGCCTTGAAGAAAAGGAATAGCCCCATGTCCATCGATGCCCTGAAAGACCGCCTGCCCGACTACGCCAAGGATCTGAAGCTCAACCTGTCCTCGCTCGCCACCGAAGCTTCGCTGACCGAGCAGCAGCGCGCCGGCACTTTCGTCGTCGCCGCGCTCGCCTCGCGCAACGCCGCGACGATCCAGGCGATCAATGCGAGCTTCGGCGCGCAGTTGAGCCCCGAAGCGCTGACGGCCGCCAAGGCCGCCGCCGCGATCATGGGGATGAACAACATCTACTACCGCTTCACCCATCTCGCCTCGGCGCCCGACTACAAGACCATGCCGGCCAAGTTGCGCATGAACGTGATCGGCAAGCCCGGCGTGGAGAAGGCGGATTTCGAACTGTGGTCGCTGGCGGTCTCGGCCATCAATGGCTGCGGCATGTGTATCGATTCGCACGAGAAGGTGCTGCGCGAGGCGGGCCTCTCGATCGAAGCGATCCAGGCCGCAGTGCGCATCGCCGCCGTGGTCCACGCGGTGGCCGCCGTGCTCGACGGCGAGGAAGCGCTCGGGAATCCGCAGGCGCTCGCCGCGTAAGGCGGCAAAACGAAAGGAGTCGCGTAAGGCGGCAAAACGAAACGCGGCGCCTGCCACAGTATTGCAACGGGAACGGTTACCGGCTGAAACAGAATCACCGGCAACCGTTACCCGATCTCAACACGATGGCCGTGATTCGGCCACAGCGCGCACCTATCTTGATCATGAGCGCGCAGGCCCTTTTCCGTTCCCAGAAACTCCAACACGGCGCGCCCGAGCGACGCGAACTCGTCCATCAAACGGCATGGACGGCGCGCAAGCCGTAAACGTTGGAGACGATCATGAAGACACTCTATGCAGCGATTGCGGCCTCGGCGCTGGCTCTGGCCGTGACGGTCGGTCCCGCGATGGCGCAAAGCCACGACTGGCACGGCGGCCATGCCCATGCCGGACATGGCGGCGGCCATGCTCAAGCGTGGCACGGCCATGCCGGCGGTTGGCATGGCGGACACGCGGGCGGCTGGCACCATGGCTGGCACGGC
>CAZNZI010000313.1:0-2451 GCA_964577475.1 uncultured Rhodospirillaceae bacterium | reverse complement strand
ACGGCCAGAACGAGGGGCAGGGTGAAGGTGTCGCCACGGTTCATCATCACCAGCGCGCCGAGAAGTTCGTTCCATGAGGTGATGAAGGCGAACAGCGCCACCGTGATGATCGCGGGGCGGATCATCGGAATGTAGATGCGGGTCAGCAATTGCCAGCTGTTGCCGCCGTCGATCACGGCCGCCTCTTCCAATTCGCGCGGCACGGCTTCGAAACTGTTGCGCATGATGTAGATGCTGAAGGGAAACTGGATCACCGTGTGCAGGATCGCGAGGCCCAAGAGCGTGTTGGTGAGGTGCAGCCGCGCGAAGATGAAGAAGATGGGCGTCAGGAGGGCTTGATAGGGCACGATCAGCGCCAGCAGCATCAGGATGAACAGCGTCTCCTTGCCGACGATCGCGAAACGGCCGAAGGCGTAGCCGGCGGGGATCGTGAGCCCGAGGCAGAGCACGATGGTCAAGAGCGCTGCGCCGAAACTGTTACCGAGATAGGTCGGCAGTTTGTGCTGGTAGTTCCACAACCGCTCATAGCTGTCGAGGCTGAGCGCATGGGGGAAATAGGTGGGCGGCACGGCGGCGGCCTCCGCGGTCGGTTTGAACGAGGCCAATACCGTCGCCAGCAGGGGCGCCAGCATGATCGCGCACAGCACCAAGCAGAGCAGGGTGACGATGAGTCGGTTGCGGCTCATCCGTTGTAGCTCCGCCGCGAGAGCATCGTCTGCGCGATTGTGCAGATCAGGACGATGACCGCCAGGATCACCGAAAGCGCCGCGCCGTAGCCCAGCTTCAGATAGGGGAACGAGTTGAGATAGACGAAGAAGACCGAGGTGGCGGTGCGGTTGAAGGGCTGGCCGGCGGTCATGATGTAGAATTGGTCGAAGGCGAGCAGCGAGCCGATCACGCTGAAGAGCGTTACCAGCAGGATCGTGCGGCGGGTGAGGGGGAGGGTGATCTTGGCGGTGCGCTGCCAGAATCCGGCGCCGTCGACCATGGCCGCTTCGTTGATCTCGGCCGGGATGCCCTGGATGGCGGCCACGAACAGCAGCATGCCGAAACCGACTACCTTCCAGACGATCGAGGCGATCACTGCCCAGAGCGAGCGGTCGGCATTCGCACCGAACCAGACCAGCGGCTTGCTGACCAGGCCGAGATCGGCGAGCGCCCGGTTGATCAGGCCGAAGTCATAGCTGAACAGCCAGTACCAGAGCAGGCTCGATGCTGCGAGGCCGATCACCACGGGAAGAAAGGTAATGGCGCGGGTCGCGCGCAAGAGCGGCGTGTTCTGCGCGACCATCAGCGCGATCAGATAGCCGAGCCCCATCAGGATCGGCGTGATGAAGAGCGTGTATTTGAAGGTGAAGACCAGCGAGATCCAGAACTGCTGGTCGTTCCAGGCCTTCACATAATTCGCAAAGCCGATGAATTTCGGCGGCTGGATCATTGACCAGTTGTGCAGCGACATCCACAGCATCTGGGCGAAGGGCCAGACGGTAAAGACCAGAACGAAAATGAGGGCCGGCGCGAGATAAAGATAACCGAGAAGCTCGCTGCGGCGTTTGGCGGTCATCGGGACATCCCAGGGGCAAAGGATGAACCGCGGCGCGGCGGTGCGCCGCGGTTCCCCAAATTCCGATCGCCTTATTCGGCGGCGATCGCCTTCATCTTAGCCTTGGTGTCCTTGATGATGTCGTCGATGTTCTCATCGGTGTAATAGGCGCGTTGCAGCATCTGCAGCCACGGGCCCTGCGGCGAGTTGATCAATTCGAAGAACTTCAGGGTGTAGGGCGTGCGGCCGACGGACAGGGCCTTGGCCACGTCTTCGACCTTGGGCTCGGCCTTGAAGTACTTGTTGTCGACCATGTCGCCGCGCGTGGTCAGGTTGAGCGCCTTGGCATAGCCCTCGACCTGCACCTCGTCGGAGAGCAGGAACTTCATGAAGGCCACCGCATCGTCAACACGCTTCGAGCCCTTCGGCACCGTCACCAGATCGCCGCCGATGAAGGAAGCCGAGGAGCCGGGCTTCACGCCGGGCAGCAGGGTGATGCCGAAATCCATCTTCGGGTTCTGGTCGCGCAGCAGGGCGATGTTGAAGTTGCCCGTGCCCATGAAGCCGACCTTGCCGGAACCCATCACCAGATGGAACGTGTCGCCGGTTTCGGCGCGCGCCTCGGGGGCGACGTCGCCGCGCTTCACCATATCGCGGGTCCACTCAAGAACCTGCTTCACGCCGTCGCCGGTCAGCGGCTCGTCCTTGGCGTCCTTCGGCTCGATGGTGGCGCCGCTCGCCCACATCAACGGGCCGACGGTGAAGATGTTGCAGCCGGCGCAGGAGCCCGGCAGGAAGTAGCCATGGATGCCGTTGCCAAGCTTGGTGATGGCGTCGGCCTGCTTGCGCAACTCGTCGAGGCTGGTCGGCGGCTTGTTCGGATCGAGGCCGGCCTGCTTCATCAAGTC
>CAZNZI010000312.1:0-2744 GCA_964577475.1 uncultured Rhodospirillaceae bacterium | reverse complement strand
GGCTGTCGATCGAGACGCTTTCGGGTGCCACGTCGCAGCCAAGGGTGTGTGCGCGGGACGCCCACTCGACTGCTGTTCCCGTCGCGAGAACCGCCAAGTCGGCTCGAAGGGATACAGCGGGAGCCGCCGTCGAAGCCATTTGTGCTTGTGCCATCAACACTTCCATCGTCATCGCTGGAATCCATTCCGGCTCATGATGAGTGTTGCTCCCCAGTAATGAACAAGCGCTTAACTTTTCTGTGGCCTAAGCCTTTGATTCAGAGCGCTCAATTCACTCACCCAGGCTGGTCACGGATGGGATTTTACAGTCTGAAGGGATGAAATAAGAAGTGACGGCCGTCCCGCCCTTGGGAGTGGCCAGCGCCCAGCACGGGCGTATTGTTGGAATTAGTGTGAATAATTATATAAAAATAATCAGCATATTGAGACTATTTTCTAATGTAATCTCAGAGCGGGAACACGAGGCAGGTTGTCGTGCCGTGGGCGAGAAGTTTTCCTCGGGCGTCGATGATCCGGCCCTCGGCCGTCGCGGTACGCTTGCCCGGATAGACGACTTTTCCCTCGGCCCGCACGGGGCCCGTATCCTTGGTCATCGCCCGAACCAAGTTCACTTTGTACTCGAGTGTGACGACGCCCATCCCGGCGTCGAGTGTCGTCTGAATGGCGCAGGTCATGCACGAGTCGAGCAGGACGCCGGCATAGCCGCCATGGACGGCGCCGGCCGGGTTGTAATGTTCGAAACCCGGCGTGCCGGCGAAGACAGCGACACCCTCCTCCACCTCCGCCAGGGTAAAGCCGATGGTGGCGGCAATCGGCGGCGGCGGCAGCTGTCCGGCGATCACTTCACGGAGAACCGTCAGACCAGACTTGTTTTTCCAGGCTTCGAGCGGCACCACGCCGCAGTCCGACAGCTTCGGCAAATCAAGCACCGTCATCGTTTCGCGTCCTCGCTAAATACGTGCATATACACCCTATCATCAGGTGCCGGGAGGGACAAGCGGCCCTAAGACGATGCCTGTGGCGACGGCCGGGTGGTCAGGCGGATGCCCAGTGCGACGGGCACGATGCCGATCAGATCGAGAAGCTGGATCGGCTCGCCGATGACCAGCCAACTGAAGACGATCCCCAGCGGCGGCATGACGAACTGGAGCGAGGCCACCGAGGTCGCGCTGCCCTTCGACAGCAGATAGAACCAGATCTGGAAGGTGAGGATCGAGTTCAGCACGATCATGTAGAGCATGGTCAGCCAGAAGGTCGTTCCGAAGACGACATGCGATGCGTCTTCGAACACCAGGCCGAACGCAGCAAGGGCAACACCAGCCGCCAATTGCTGCGTGCCGACGATGACCGTCAAGGGCAGCCGCGGCGACCAGAGCTTGAAGAGAATCGTACCCGCCGCCTGGGCGCAAACCGAACCGACGACCAGAATCGTGCCGAAGATATCCTCGCCGCCGACCACGATGCGGTTGCGCACCACGAAGGCCACGCCGCCCACGCCCAGTGCCAGTCCCAGCGTGCGGGTCGGTGTCAAGCGGTCGCCCAGCAGGAGCGCGCCGACGATGGCGACCAGTACCGGTTGGGCGCTGGCGATGATCGTGGTCAGGCCCGCCGAGGTGGTCATCATCCCGCCCCAGCCGAGGCCGTTGCTGAGACCGAAATTGACGAGACCGAGTCCGATCAGTCCGAACCACGGCACCGGCGAGGCCAGATAGCCCTTCCAGAACGCCCAGGCCAGCATGAGCGAGCCGGCGGCAAGAAAGCGGATGCCGAGGAACAGTTCCGGCGGGCACTGGGCGATCGCCAGTTTGCACATCGGGAAACCGAGCGCCCAGATGATGCAGAAAATCGCGGCCAGCGGCCAGTGCGCCACGCCGCCGCCAGAACGGAAGGTTGCTGCCATGAAATCCCCAAGTCCCCGGGTCGGCGGCCAGCATCGGATTATTGGGGCGGCACCCTAGCATCCCGGTCCGGACACGGCACCACCCTTCCCGGCCCATCCACAGCATGGCAGGGGCCACTATCGCGCGCTGTGCGAAGGTACCTGGTCCCGCTAGGGTGCTCGGCCAAACCGTGGCGGGCCAGCCGCCGCGGGGCATGGAGGATCCGATGGAAGCGCGAGCCCACGATGTGGGCGTTACCGGGCTAGGCCGCACGGCCTTGGCCTTGGTTCTCCTCTGGCTGGGCGGCGCTTCGCTACGCATTACGCTGCTGGCCATTCCTCCGGTCATTCCCGCCATCCATCGCGATCTTGGCTTGAGCGAGACCGGTATCGGCATTCTGGCCAGCCTGCCGACCCTGATGCTGGCCTGGGCCGCCATTCCCGGGGCGTTGCTGATTTCGCGCTTCGGCGCGCTGCGCACGTTGATCTTCGGCTGCGCGCTCACCGCCGTAGCCTCGGCCACGCGAGCCCTGGCATTCGATCCGTTCACTCTCGATCTTGCGACGCTGGTGATGGGCATCGGCATCGCCGTGATGCAGCCCTCTTTGCCGCCGCTGGTCCGGCGGTGGTTGCCCAACCGGATCGGTTTCGCGACCGCGATCTACACCAACGGCTGGCTGGTGGCCGAGACCTTGGCCGTGTGGCTGACGATCCCCTATGTGCTGCCCATGGTGCACGACAGCTGGCAGCTCTCGTTGGTGGTCTGGTCGATACCGGTAGCGGGCGCGGCCGTCTGCATCACGCTCTTCTCGCCGCGCGGCGTTGGCGCCGCGACAACCGCTGGTGCACGGCGGTGGTGGCCCAA
>CAZNZI010000311.1:0-1844 GCA_964577475.1 uncultured Rhodospirillaceae bacterium | reverse complement strand
GCCTGGGCGTGGAACAGGGTCACGTCGCGCTCGACCTCAGCCACCGGCCCCTGACCGCCCAACACCGACCGTAGCCGGGCACGCAGATCGTCGGGGTATGGCACGGTCAACGACGGTCCAGGTTGCAGCACGCCCTCGCCGTCGGTGGTCAAAATTGCCGCATCGACCCCATCGAGGGAGGTTCCCGACATCAGACCCAGACACTGCATCAAAACCCCCAAAATCAGCCTCTGAACCGCTAGCCCGGCCTTGCGTTGTCGCCCGGGCGCAACCGTGCTAAAGGACGCGGCCCGGGACGCAAGCAGGGCCCGAGTCTAACCGAGAAGCAAGCCTTTGTTGAGCCAGCGATGACCGATATCCGTTCCGACTTCCTGCGTACCGCGACCGCACGAGGCTTCGTCCACCAATGCACCGATCAGGACGCGCTCGATGCGCGCCTCGTGGCTGGGCCGGTGACCGCCTATATCGGCTTCGACTGCACGGCCGACTCGCTTCATGTGGGCCATCTGCTCTCGATCATGATGCTGCGCAACTTCCAGAAGACCGGCAACAAGCCGATCGTTCTGATGGGCGGCGGCACCACCAAGGTCGGCGATCCGTCAGGCAAGGACGAGGCGCGCAAGCTGCTCTCGGTCGAGGACATCGCGCACAACATGGCCAGCATCAAGACCGTCTTCGAGAAGTACCTGAAATTCGGAAACGGTCCGACCGACGCGGTGATGGTCAACAACGCCGATTGGCTCGACAAGCTGCAGTACATCGACTTCCTGCGCGACTACGGCCGGCACTTCTCGGTCAACCGCATGCTGGCCTTCGACTCGGTCAAGCTGCGCCTCGAGCGCGAACAGCCGCTCTCCTTCCTCGAATTCAACTACATGATCCTGCAGGCCTACGACTTCCTGGAGCTGGCGCGTCGGCAGAACTGCGCGCTGCAGATGGGCGGCTCGGATCAGTGGGGCAATATCGTCAACGGCGTCGAACTCGGCCGCCGCGTCGATAACCGCGACCTGTTCGGCCTGACCACGGTGCTCCTCGCCACCAGTTCCGGCGCCAAGATGGGCAAGACCGCCAAGGGTGCCGTGTGGCTGAACGCCGACCGCATGTCGGCCTGGGATTATTGGCAGTTCTGGCGCAATTCCGAAGACGGTGATGTTGGCCGCTTCCTGCGGCTGTTCACTGAATTGCCGTTGGCCGAGATCGAAGCGCTGGAGAAGGACGCGAAGACCAGCGGTGCCGCGATCAACGAGGCCAAGAAGGTGCTCGCCAACGCCGCAACCGCGCTGCTGCACGGCAAGGCCGCCGCAGACGAAGCCGCCGAGACCGCGCGCCGCACCTTCGAGGAAGGCGGCACCGACGAGAATCTGCCGACCGTCACCATAGCCGCTGCGGAACTCGCCGCCGGGGTGCCCGCCTTCGCGCTGTTCGTGCGCGCGGGCCTGGCCGCGTCGAATGGCGAGGCGCGCCGGCTGCTCAAGGGCGGCGGCGGCAAGGTCAACGACGCTGCGGTCGGCGAGGCCGACGCGATCGGCAACGCGCACCTCAAGGACGGCGCGATCAAACTGACCGCCGGCAAGAAGCGGCACGTACTGGTGAAGGCGGGCTAAAGCCCCTCCCACGGGCCGCCGACGAACGCCCGCTGGGGCGTTCGTACCAAACGTCCAGTGGACGTTTGGAAGGCGCCCGTCCACCCCGCAGGCGGGGTGGGGCTAGATCAAGTTTCCCGCCCCGCTTGCGGGGAGGGATCAAGGGAGGGGCTTGAATCTCGCCGCTTCAAAAACCCTTCCGCCAGCGCGCGATAGAGCGGCCTCCGGCAAAGCAGCCGCGAGACGCTGAAGGCAATGATG
>CAZNZI010000310.1:0-2041 GCA_964577475.1 uncultured Rhodospirillaceae bacterium | reverse complement strand
TGAAAGCGCGCTATGGCGTCAGCACCAGCACCCTGCGCGAGGCGATCACCCGCCTGGTCGTCGATGCCCTGGCCGTCGCCGAAAGTCAGCGCGGATTCCGGGTCGCCGATATCGCGATCGAAGACTTCCTCGATCTGACCGAGTTGCGCGTCCATATCGAAACGAATGCACTCCGCCAGTCGATCCGCCATGGCGACGACGCCTGGCGCGCGCGCCTGCAAAGCGTATTCGCTGAACTATCCGATTTCGAGCAACCGATCCTCCCGCAAAACCGGAAGCGCTGGGAGGCCTTGAATTACCGGTTCCACGAAACGCTGATCGCGGGCCACGACTCGCCCTGGACCATCCGCATCCTGCGCACGCTCTCGCACAACAGCGAACGCTACCGGCGTCTGTGCATGGCGCTGCCGGATACGTTGCGCGACGTTCATGTCGAGCATCGCGAGTTGTACGAACTCGCCCTCGCCGGCAACGAGATCAGGGCGGCTCTTGCCCTCGAGGCCCATATCCGCACCACGCCGGAGCTCGTCATGCGGGCGATCCGGTCGGGCCAATACAAAATGCGCGGGAAGAACTGATCTCCCGTTCTATCGCGTATTGGCAGGATTGACGGGGTCTATCGGATTCTCCCCGATCGCTATGTCCTATAGCTTGATGCAGACGTTGCGCAATTCCGTATAGAACTCGAGCGAATGAACGCCGCCCTCGCGGCCGATGCCCGAGTTCTTCGTGCCGCCGAACGGCGTTCGCAGATCGCGCAGGAACCAGCAGTTCACCCAAACAATCCCTGCCTCGATGTGTGGCGCCACGCGATGCGCCCGGGACAGATTCTCCGTGTGGATCGTCGCGGCCAAGCCATAGGACGTGTCGTTCGCCAGTTTGATCGCTTCTTCTTCCGTGTCGAAGGGCGCGATGTGGCAGCACGGTCCGAAGATTTCCTCGCGGATGATCGGCGACGTCTCCGGCAGGCCGGTCCAGATGGTCGGTTCGATCCAGGCGCCATTCGCCAATGAGCCCGGCATGTCGGGAATGCCCCCGCCGGTGACGATGGTCGCGCCTTCCTCTTTGGCTTTCTTATAGTAGGAGAGCACTTTCTCGCGATGCCCGTGGCTGATCAGCGGCCCCATCGTCACGGCTTTGTCGTGGGGTTCGCCGCGCAACAGCGCCTCGGCCCCCTGCCTCATCCGCGCGACGAAGGTGTCGAAAATCGGCCGTTCGACATAGACGCGCTCGGTGCAGAGGCAAACCTGGCCGCAGTTGGCGAAAACCGAACGGAGCGTGGTCTCGATCGTCTTGTCCATATCGCAGTCGGCAAAGACCAGTGCCGGGTTTTTGCCGCCCAGTTCGAACGACACGGGGCGCACGCCCTTGGCCGCCGCCTGCATGATCGCCTCGCCCGTCCGCGTCTCGCCGGTAAAGGTGATCGCATTGACACCGGAGTGCTTGGTCAGGAATTCGCCGGCCGAATCCGGCCCGAACCCGTGGACGACATTATAGACGCCCTTGGGTATGCCGACCGTGTTCATCACCTCGCCCAGCAAGGTCGCCGTGCTCGGCGTCTCTTCGGAGGGCTTCACGACGACCGTATTGCCGCAGGCAAGCGCCGGACCGACCTTCCAGGTCATCAGCAGCAGCGGCAGATTCCACGGACAGATGGCGGCCACCACGCCCTGCGGCACACGCAGCGCGTAATTGATCGCGCCCTTGCCATCGGGGGTCGCCATCTCGAAGAACTCGGAGGGGACGTTCTTCACCACATCGGCAAAGATCTTGAAGTTGGCGGCGCCGCGCGGAATGTCGATATGCGAAGCGAGACCGATCGGCTTGCCCGTATCCGCCATTTCCGCTTCGAGAAACTCGTCGAAGCGCCGGTTGATCTCGTCGGCCACGGCGTGCAGCAGATTGCAGCGTTCGGCCAGCGCCATCTTGCCCCATGGGCCGTCGAACGCGGCGCGGGCCGCCTTGACGGCCGCGTCGACATCGGCAGCCGCGGCCTCATGCACCACGCTCACCACGCTTCCGTCGACCGGCGACCGGTTCT
>CAZNZI010000309.1:0-3064 GCA_964577475.1 uncultured Rhodospirillaceae bacterium | reverse complement strand
CCGCCGTGTCTTCATCGAATCGCTGCCGGTCCTGGGTCTGGCCTTCCGGGTCTGGTGGCGCAAGCTGCCGCATGGGCCTGCCAACGAACCGGCTGCAGGACAATCATGAGCGACACTACTGCCGCCGACGGCATCCCGCGCCGGCAACGGCGCAGCCAAGGCCGCATCATCGGCGCCACGACAACGATCAACCCGGTATCGCCGCGCGTCGCCGCGAAATCGAACCGGCTGCTGATCTTCCTGCTGATCGCGGCCCTGCCGATGTTCGGCCAGACATTCCAATACCTGATCGACCCGTTGCCGCTCTATGCACTGTCGAAGGCTTGGCCGCTGTTGATGCTCCCGCTGGCGGTCTATGCCGTCGCCAAGCTGCCGCTGCCCTACAAGCCGCTGTTCGCCATAGCGCTGGTCTACGTCGTCGTCGTCACACCGACGCTGTCAATGTTCCAGCTCGGCAACGGCTTCTTCGACGCGATGGCGACCACGGTGAAGACCTGGTCGTTCCTCAACTACTTTTCCCTGGCGGCGATGCTGTTCCTGCTGAAGCCCGACATTGCGCTGCTGCGCAAGACGATGATCGGGCTCGGCATGGCCACCTTCCTGATCATGATCGCGCTCTGGCTGGTGATGCCGCACGACGCCTATGTGCAGAACCAGGCGCAGAGCAAGCTGCTGATCTACGACGATCGCGGCTATCACATCTACATGCCGATGTTCTTCGGCATGTTCTATGTCTTCTATCTCAACCGCCGGTTCTGGCTGGAACGCCATTGGGCCTCGGGCGTGCTCCTGCTGATCACCGCGGCGGCATTGGTGGTCATCTACAAGGAGCGTACCGCGCTCGCCGCGGGGGCGGCCGCCCTGGTCTACGGTTTCGCCTTCTCGCTGCGCCGCAGCCGGCGCATTCCGGTGATCGCGGTCGGCATCGTAGGCGGGATGATCGCGATCTTTTTCGCCGTGCGCCACCTGGTCGACCAGGTCAACGAGAGCCTCGGCGCTTCGCTCTCGGTGCGCCAGCAGACGGCGGCGATGATCTACAACTATGTGACCGATCAGCCGCTGCGATGGGTGTTCGGCGTCGGCTAGATCACCCGCTTCAGCACCACGACGCTGGGCGATCTCTTCCAGAGCAAGCTTTTCTTCCTGGCCGATGTGGGCTGGCTGGGCACGCTGTTCGAATACGGGATCATCGGCACCGTGCTGATCTTCCTGCTCTACCTGACCGGCTTCCGGCTGGGCCGCCAGACGGCGGCACTCGACGGACCCGAAGTGCCCTTCCGTAAGGCGCTGGCCGATTATGGACTCTATCTTCTGATCGTCTCGACCATCTATTCGGCGGTCTTCACCCCTGGCGAAATCGCCAGCATCGCCGCGATCGCGCTGTATTGCGTCGGGATCAGGGAGGGAGCGAGCGGCGGTGAACCCGCCTGAGGTAACCGCTTAGTCGTCATTGCGAGCGACAGCGAAGCAATCCACGCTTCCACGGCTTCATAGATTGCCGCGTCGGCCGTTGGCTCCCTCGCAATGACATTCCAATAATGAGAGTAGAAAACGAAACGGCGCCAGCCCTGGCGGGCGGCGCCGTCGGCCCCCAGACCCACTGCCTCGATCAGGGCAGCGTCGTCGTGCAATCGTCGGCCTTCAGGCCGCGGCAGATCGCCTGGCCGAGAAGACGGGCATCGGGATTGTCGGGCGTGATGGCGCCGTTGGGCACGCCCAGCACCGGGTAAAGCATTGCGCCGGCTTTGGGGTCTTGCGCCACTTTGGCAACCAGCGCCTCAGTCATCGCCACCGTATAGTTCGGCCCGCCCTGCGGGCTGGGCGGCACTTCGATGCCGATGGTAAGCGGCCCCTTGAAGGCGTGGCGATAGGCCAGGAACGCCTGATAGGGGTCGTATTCGGGGCCGGGGCCGGTGTCGTAGGCCATCACCGAGACGAGATCGATCTCCTTGGCTTCGGGCGAGCGGAACAGGCTCAGCATGATGCCGGTATAGTCCGACTTCGGCTTCGACTTCGCCCACTTCCCTTCACCGAACGCACCGACATTCCAGCCGGTGACGGTGATGATATAGGGACGCGGCAGAACAGAGCGCAGACGGCGCACGATGCGCGTCCAGGTGCTGTCGGTCATGCAGGCGACTTCGCCGTCGCCGCCCAGGCCGCAGACCGGATCCTTCGGCTCGTAGTCGATGTCGACGCCGTCGGCGCCGAGATCCTTCACCAGATTGGCGACCGCATCGGCGTCGAGCGCTTCCCAATTGAGATAAGCATCGCTGCCCACCGACAGGATCACCTTCGTCTGCGGGTGGCGCTGCTTGAGGAGCGCGATCGCCTGTTTCAGGAGTGCGCCGGAAAACTTGTATTGGAGACCGGTCTCGCTGATGTCGAGATGGCCGGCGTAAATCAGGTCGGGTTTCACGAAAGCCAGCGCGACCACATTCATATAGGCGGGCATCACGGCCAGTGTGGTAGCAGCGGCCTTGGTGACCTGACGCTCATCCCAGCTTTCGTGATAGACGACGATCGGCCGCGCCGGCAGATCGGTCGGCGCATCGGCGGCCGCGGCCGCCTTGTCCGAAGCCGTGATCACCGCGTCGTCGGCGGCCTCGCCATCGAGCATGATGGCGCCGAAGCCGAGCGTGACGATCGCCAGGATCGCGAGCAGGAACGGACGGACTAGAACACGTCCCTGCCGGCCATTCCGATCGTCAGCGTCCGAATCATGATCTTGATGTCCAGCCATAGCGACCAATTCTCGATGTAAGAGATGTCCAGGTCGACGCCGCGCCGCGCCTTGTCGACGGTGTGAATGCCGCCACGCATGCCATTGATCTGCGCCCAACCGGTGATGCCGGGCTTGATCCGATAGCGGTGCGCGTATTCCTTGACGGCCTTGTAATAGGATTCCGTTCCGACCCGCATATTGGGGACGTGCGGTCGGGGACCGACGATCGACATGTCGCCCCTCAGCACGTTGATGAGCTGGGGGAGCTCGTCGATGCTCGTACGGCGCAGAAAAGCGCCGACCTTGGTGATGCGGGTGTTGTCGCGTGCGATGCCGATC
>CAZNZI010000308.1:0-5825 GCA_964577475.1 uncultured Rhodospirillaceae bacterium | reverse complement strand
CAAGGAATGGGACGAGAAGCCCATCGAAGCGCCCGGTGCCGCCAAGGAGCAGTGGCACGAGAAGCCTGTCGAGGCGCCCGGCGCCGTCCAGGAGTCGTGGCAGAACAAGCCGATCGAAGCCTCCAATCCCAACGCCGAAGGCTGGACGCCGAAGGCGCCCGAGGCTCCCGGTGGCCGTCAGGAAGAATGGAACGACAAGCCGCTGGCCGCACCCGGCGGTCGCGAAGAGGAATGGCACGACAAGCCGGTGGCGGGTGGCGCCAAGTCGTGGGGTCAGGACGAAGGCCGCCGCGGCCGCCGTCCGGATGAAGGCGACGACGTGCTCGTCCTCACGCCCGACATGATCGCCGATGATGATCTCGAACTTGCCGACTCGGGCATGGGGAGGGGGAACATGGGTGGAGCTTCGGCCCTCGCGCAACTCAAGCGCGCCGTGGCGCAACGCACGCAGGGGATGGCCAGCGACCGCAACCTGGCGCTGGGCAACGGCGGCATCACCATCGAGCAGCTTTGCCGCGAGATTCTCGACGATCTGCTGCGCGACTGGCTGAACCAGCATCTGCCGCCGATGGTCGAAAAGATCGCCAAGCGGGAAATCCAGAAGCTCGTAAACTCCGACTAAACCGGCGCAGCGTCCTTCCCAAAGGGGCCGTGGGGCGCTAGATATGGCGCCCAACGGCCCTTTTGTTTTGTCACCAAGAGACGCGGAGCAGCATCCGGATGCTGGAAAAAACCTACCGGCCCGGCGATGTCGAGGGCCGAATTTATCAAGAATGGGAAAGCTCGGGCGCCTTCGCGGCGCATGAGGATTCGAAGGCGCAGCCTTACGTGATCATGATGCCGCCGCCGAATGTGACCGGCAGCCTGCATATGGGCCACGCGCTGACCTTCACCTTGCAGGACATTTTGATCCGTTATCACCGGATGACTGGGCGCGACGCGCTGTGGCAGCCCGGCACCGACCATGCCGGCATCGCGACCCAGATGGTGGTCGAGCGCCAGCTCGAGTTGGAGCAGTCGAACCGTCACAAGCTTGGCCGCGAGAAGTTCATCGAGCGTGTCTGGGAGTGGAAGAAGGAGTCGGGCGGAACGATCACCCGCCAGCTCCGCCGCCTTGGCGCGTCGCCCGACTGGGCGCGCGAGCGCTTCACCATGGACGAAGGGCTCAGCCGTGCCGTCCGCAAGGTGTTCGTCGAGCTTTACCGCCGCGGCATCCTCTACCGCGACAAGCGCCTGGTGAACTGGGACCCGAAGCTGCATACCGCGATCTCCGACCTCGAAGTCGAGCAGCGCGAGATCAAGGGCAGTCTCTGGTATCTGAAGTATCCGGTGGAGGGCCAGCCCGACCGTTTCCTCACCGTCGCCACCACACGTCCCGAGACGATGCTGGGCGATACCGCCGTGGCCGTGCATCCCGATGACGACCGCTTCAAGGACCTGATCGGGAAGATGCTGCGCCTGCCGATCGCCGACCGGCTGATCCCGGTGGTGGCTGATGAGCACTCCGATCCGGCCAAAGGCAGCGGCGCGGTGAAGATCACGCCCGCGCACGACTTCAACGACTTCGCCGTCGGCCAGCGCCACAAGCTGCCGATGATCAACATCTTCGACAAGGACGCGCATCTCAACGAGAACGTGCCGGAAGCCTATCGCGGCCTCAACCGGTTCGAAGCGCGCAAGCGCGTGGTGGCGCAGTTCGAGGAGATGGGCCTGCTCGAGAAGATCGAGCCGCACACGCTGATGATGCCCTATGGCGATCGTTCCGGCGTGGTCATCGAGCCCTGGCTGACCGACCAGTGGTTCGCCGATGCAGCGACTTTGGCCAAGCCCGCGATCGAAGCCGTCGAAACGGGCCGCACCAAATTCGTGCCGAAGCACTGGGAGAACACCTTCTTCGAGTGGATGCGCAACATCCAGCCCTGGTGCGTCTCGCGCCAGATCTGGTGGGGCCATCAGATTCCCGCCTGGTACGGGCCCGACGGCCAATTCTTCGTGGCACTCGACGAGGCCGAGGCGAAGGCCCAGGCCGAGAAGCATTACGGCAAAGCGGTGCCGCTGACCCAGGACCAGGACGTGCTCGACACCTGGTTCTCCTCGGCGCTGTGGCCATTCTCGACCATCGGCTGGCCGGACGAGACGCCGGCACTCAAGCGCTACTATCCCGGCGATGTGCTGGTGACCGGCTTCGACATCATCTTCTTCTGGGTGGCCCGCATGATGATGATGGGCCACGCCTTCATGGACGACGTGCCATTCCGCGAGATCTATATCCACGCCCTGGTACGCGACGAGCGTGGGCAGAAGATGTCGAAGTCGAAGGGCAACATCATCGATCCGCTCGACTTGATCAACGAATACGGCTGCGATGCGCTGCGCTTCACCCTGGCGGCTCTGGCGGCGCAGGGTCGCGACATCAAACTGTCGGCCAGCCGCGTCGAAGGCTACCGCAATTTCGCGACCAAGATCTGGAACGCCGCGCGCTTCTGCGAGATGAACGAATGCCAGCCGGTGGCCGGCTTCGATCCCTTCGCCACCAAGCAGACGGTCAACCGCTGGATCGTGGCCAAGATCGCCGCGGGCGCCGCCGATACGGGCAAGGCCATCGAGGCCTATCGCTTCAACGACGCGGCGAGTGCGGTCTATACGCTGGTGTGGAATACGTTCTGCGACTGGTATCTGGAATTCGCCAAGCCGATCCTGCAGGGCGAGGGCGTCGACCCGGCTGCGCGCGCCGAAACGCGCGCCACGGCCGCTTGGGCGCTGCGTGCGATTCTCCATCTGATCCACCCGATCATGCCCTTCATCTCGGAAGAACTGTGGAAGCAGATGGGCGAGCCGGGCCTGCTGATGAAGCGCGCCTGGCTGAAGCTCGACTTCGCCGATGCCGCCGCGCAGGAAGAGATGGATTGGCTGGTGGCGGTCATCACCAACATCCGGACCGTGCGCGCCGAAATGAACGTGCCGCCCTCGATCGAAGCGCCACTGCGTCTCGCACATGCTTCCGATCGCACCAGGACCTGGCTGAAGCGCCATGACGCGCTGATCCGCCGTCTCGCCCGTCTCTCGGCCATCGAAGCGGTCGACGGCGACGGCTCGGCCCATGCCAAGGGCGCGATCCAGATCGTGATCGGCGAGGCGACCGGCTATCTGCGGCTTGCCGATGTGATCGACATCGCCCAGGAGAAGGCGCGGCTCAACAAGGAGATCGCGCGGCTGCTCGGCGAGATCGACAAGGTTGACCGCAAGCTGGGCAATGCCGATTTCATCGCCAAGGCAAAACCCGAAGTTGTGGAAGAACAGCGTGATCGCCGCGAGGAGTGGATCGCGGCGCGCACCAAGCTGTCCGAGGCTCTGGAGCGGTTGAGCGCGGCGTGACGCAATCGATCGTCATCCTGGTTTTGGCCGGGCTGGCGATCTATTTCGCCAGCGAGTTTTTCGTCAACGGGATCGAGTGGCTGGGCCGCAGGCTCGGCGTCAGCGAAACGGCGACCGGCACGTTACTGGCGGCGCTCGGCACGGCGCTGCCCGAAAGCGTCGTCACCTTCGTCGCGCTTGCGCTGGGCGACGATCCGCATGACGTCGATATCGGCATCGGCGCGGCGCTCGGTGGGCCGCTGGTGCTCGGCACCATCGCTTATGCCGTGGTCGGCGCGTCGATGCTCAGCAAGGCGCCGCTACGGCGCATGAATCCGCGGACGGAAAAGGCCGACAACCGCTGGCTGGTGCGGGTGCAGGTCTGGTTTCTGGTGATCTTCGCCCTGAAGACCGGGCTTGGCGTCGTCGCCTTTCCGCACAAGGCCGCGACCGGCATTCTCTTCATCATCGTCTATGCCTGGTTCTGCGTCTCCGAATTCGCCGCCGGCGAACGCAGCCAGCATCACGATCTCAGCCCGCTCAAGATCCGGCCCAAGGCCCAGGAGCCGAGCCTCGCCTGGGTGCTGGTGCAGACGATCGGTTCGCTGGTGGTCGTCTTCATTGCATCCCACGTCTTCGTCGACCATCTCGGCGACATCGCCATCGGCTTCGGCTTGGCACCGGGCGAAGTGGCGCTGTTCCTGAGCCCGGTCGCGACCGAACTGCCCGAGGTGATGAACGCGGTGATCTGGGTGCGTCAAGGCAAGCGGCGCCTGGCCTTGGCCAATATCAGCGGCGCGATGATGATCCAGGCCACCGTGCCCACGGCTTTCGGTCTCCTGTTCTCGCCCTGGATGCTCGACCGGATCGCGCTCTATTCGGCGGCGGCGACGGCGCTGGCGATCATCGCCTTGCTGATCGTCTTCCGTACGGGCCGCGCCAGCGGCTGGACCCTGATTCAGGCCGGCTGGTTCTATATCGCCTTCCTCGCCGCCGTGATCTGGCTGGGTTAGACGACGCTGACGACCAGTTTGCCGGTGGCGCTGCGGTTGGTGATCGCGTCATGGGCCGCGGCAATATCGTGGAGTCCGAAAATCCGCTCGTCGAGCCGTGGACGGAGTTTGCCCGCTTCGGCCATGGCTGCGGCCTCCGTAAGGATTTCTCCATGGCGAGCCCGCCCTATGCCTGACAGCAACGGCAGCAAGGTGAACACGCCCGAATAGGTGGCGGCCTTGAATGAGAGGGGCGCCAGGGCATGGGTTCCCCAGCCGAGACAACTCACGACATGACCGAAGCGCTTCACCGCTTGGAAGGATGCGTCGAGCACTGCGCCGCCGACTGTGTCGTAAACAAGATCGAAACCCTGTCCACCGCCATAGCGTTCGACCTGTTCGGCCACGGGCAGGTTGCGATCGATCGGGGTGGCGCCGATAGCGCGGAGATAGCCGGCTTTCGTCGCGCCATCGACCGCGAATACTTCGGCAACGAAAGCGTGGGCGATCTGGACCGCGACATGGCCGACGCCGCCGGCACCGCCCTGGATCAGTACCGTCTGGCCGGCCGCCACCGCGGCACGGTCGACCAGCCCCTCCCAGGCGGTGATCACGATCAGCGGCAGGGCCGCGGCTTCGCGCATCGACAGGTTGGATGGTTTGGGCGCCAGAAGATCGGCATCGACGAGGGCATATTCGGCCAGTGAACCCGGCACGCCGCCGACACCGCCGGTCATGCCATAGACCGAATCGCCGGGACGGAAACGGGTGATCCCTGCGCCCACAGTCTCGACGACCCCCGCGAGATCGATGCCGAGAATGCCGGGGAGGGGATGGCGCGCATGGCCCGCGGCACCCGCGCGAATCTTGGTGTCGAGCGGATTGACGCCGCTGGCGTGGACGCGAACGAGGATCTGGCCCGGCCCCGCGGACGGTTTGGGAATGTCGGCGAGGCGAAAGGGTGCCTGCGGACCGTCGATCACCGCCGCTTTCATCGTCGGTTCCATGCGCGGGACTCAGCCGTCCTTCGGGAGTGCGGCCGCCGATTTGGCCGTCAGGTCGGAAAGGGCCTGCTCCACCTTCAGCCGCGCCTGTGCCGCGGTCATCCAGTCCCTGGCCTCGCCGGCCGGCGCGCCATCGAGCGCCGACAGTTCCTTGACCGCGCCGGAGAGATCATTGGCATTGAGCGCCTTCTCGGCCCGCGCGGCGATCGAGGCCGGATCGTTGCCGCGCCCATCGGTGCGCCGTACGGTGACCAAGGTCGCGGCTTTGTGCTCGAGTTCGCTCCAGAATCCGTCGGCCATATCGGAGACCAGTGCGGCGCGGGTGATGGCGGACGCGACGGCGGGGAAGGAGTCGATCAACGCGCGCCGTGGCGTTACGCCGCTATCGGCACTGGCGGCCAGCGTATCGAGGGCTGGGGTGGCCTCCGGCGGTGCGATCTTGCGCGCCGCGGCGAGTTCGTTGGCATAAGCGCCG
>CAZNZI010000307.1:0-2414 GCA_964577475.1 uncultured Rhodospirillaceae bacterium | reverse complement strand
AATCTGGTCGGCGATCCGGAGTTCAATCCGGAGCTGCAGCACGGTTCGACCATAAGCGCACTGTTCGGCCAGATCGGTGCGTTGTTTCAGTTCTCCCATGAGAAGAGCGTGACCAAGGCCGACCGCACCGAGGCCCGGGCGGTCGATATCCTCACCTCGAAGGTCGATGTCACGGTTCTCGGCCGATCCGATGTGCTGAGCATCGACGTTCATTCGAAGGATCCCGACAAATCCGCGAAGATCGCCAATGCCGTTGCCAACACCTATGTGCAGCAGCAGCGCGACGATAAGATGAAGACCACCGGCAATCTCGAGTCCTACATGCAGGATCGCATCGCCGATCTGCGCAAGGAAGTTGAGGCCACCGAGCAGGCCGTCGAGGACTACCGGCGTCAGAACAATCTCTACATCGGCGAAACTTCGGGCATCGCCAATCAGCAGTTGACCGAGATGAATACGCAGCTGACGGCGGCCCAGACCGCCAAGGCCGAGGCCGATGCGAAGCTGCAGGAGGCGCTGGTCGCGCAGAAGAGCGGTGTCTCGGGGGATGGCGGCGTGCCGGCGGTTCTGGCATCGCCCCTGATCCAGGCGCTGAAGACCCAAGAGGCGGAGGCGGCCCGTCACCTCGCTCAGTTGTCGGCCAACTACGGTGAAAAGCATCCGGACGTGATCAACGCTCGCGCGCAGATCGCCAACATCCAGCGCAAGGTCCGCACGGAGATCGGCAATCAGATCGCCGGCCTCCAGCATGAGGCGCGGACCGCGGACGCCCACTATGCGACCCTGACCCGGGACTTCGGCAAGACGCAGAAGCAAATGGGTGGTGTCAACGAGAAGACCATCCATCTCGAATCGCTCGAGCGCGATGCGACGGTCTATCGCAACCTGCTCGAGGCGATGCTGAACCACCAGAAGGAGATCTCGTGGCAGCGCGAACTCGAACAATCCGATGCGCGTCTGATCTCCGCGGCGACGCCGCCTGAGAAGTCGAGCCTGCCGAAGAGCCTGATCGTTCTGCTCGGCACGCTGGCCGGCGGCATTCTCAGCATGATGGCCGCGTTGATGGTGGACGGGGTCGATCGCACCTTCCGCCAGTATGAAGACCTCGAGTCGGCCACCGGGCTGCCGGTCATCGCCCTGGTGCCCAACCAGCGCAACGGCCAGGCCGCCGCCCAGGTGCTGCGCAAACCGGTCTCCGCGTATAGCGAAGCCCTGCGCCGCATCTATGTCGGCATCCAGATGATGGAGCTGGAGGACACGCCGAAGACCGTCATGTTCTGCTCGGCGACGCCGTCGGAAGGCAAGAGCGTGATGATCGCTTCGCTGGGGCGCCTGCTGGCCAGCAACGGCAAGCGGGTTCTGCTGATCGATTGCGACTGGCGTTCGCCCAGCCTGCATCGTCAGTTCCGCCTGTCGAACAAGGGTGGCTTGGCGACGCTGCTGACCGATAATACGGTCAATCTCGAGGACTGTATCAAACGCGACTCGCTGTCGGGTCTCGATGTGGTCACTGCCGGGTTCTGGGACTCCAAGGACCTGCCCGCTTTGACCTCCGACCGGATGCGCCAGCTGCTCGACGCCTTCTCGAAGAACTATGATCTGGTGCTGCTCGACGCGGCCCCGATCCTGGTCGGCGCCGAGGTCCTGATGCTGTCGCGCATGGTCGAGAAGGTGATGTTCGTGGTCCGTTGGGGCCACACGCGCCGTGACGCGGTGTTCGAAGCGCTGCGCCAGCTCCTTGATGCCCGTGGCGATCTCGGTGGCCTGGTGCTCTCGCGCGTCGACGCCAAACGCTATCGTCAATACGCGCGCGGCCCGCTCAACTACGACTACACCAGACCGGCGGCGGGGCAGGTCGGCTGACGCCCATGCCCGACACCGCGCGGAAGGCGCTGCTCGTCACCCAGTTCTATCGCCCCGAACTGCTAGGCTCCGGTCCGTTCTGCGCCGATCTGGCGGAATGGCTGGCCCAGCGGGGGTGGGAGGTGACGGTCATCGCCGGGCCACCGCATTACCCCGACCCTGACGCCTTCGCCGCGATACGGGAGCGGACACCGCGCTTCGAGATCGTCAATGGCGTTCAGGTGGAGCGCGTCCGGTCGCGGGTGCCCAAGAAAGGCGGTGCGCTCTCGCGCATCCTCAGCGAGTTGTCGTTTCTGGGCGCCGGATTGCGGCTGCTCATGAATGGCCGGGTCAAGCGGCATGACCTGGTGATCTCGCTCTGCCCGTCGGTGTTCACCGTGGCACTGGGCGCCTTCGCCTGCACCGGTCGGGGCCGCCACGTCGCCATCGTGCACGACATCCAATCCGGCCTGGCCAAAGGCTTGAAGATGGTGTCGTTGCCCGGCCTGGTGACGGCGATGCGGCTCTGCGAGCGCATGGTATTCAACCGCGCCGACCTGCTGACGCGCGTG
>CAZNZI010000306.1:0-2814 GCA_964577475.1 uncultured Rhodospirillaceae bacterium | reverse complement strand
GAAGATGGCGGAATTCCGCCGCGGCCTCGTGCCCCTGCGCCGCATGCTGAAGTTCCAGCCCTTCATCTCAGGCGCGGCGCCCGGCTGGCACGACTACGCCGCCTTCAGCGTCTTCCAATGGGCCCGCTGCGCCAGCCCGCTCAAACTGCTGACCGAAGACGACGCGGTGTACGGATGGCGCGAACGGATGCTCGACCTGTATGACGGGTTCGCACGGAACGCGGTGGGGTTTGGGGTTTAGCGGGCCACGAAGCATCAATCAGCGCAGCTTTTAGCCCGGGGGTCTTGCGCCACCTTCAAAAGATATCAGAGTCTGAGCGAGCTTCGTTTCAATGATCGGCCAGTCCGGTGGATGCGCAATCCGAAGCCGAAATACCAAACCGCCAGTCACAAATTCCATACTGCATCGTGGGACAGGGTCATTGCGCAAAATCTCACTACAATAAATTAGCCGCACCATATGGCCGGCTGCATCCATACCTGAATAAAGATAAAGCTTCGTGTTTCCAAAACTAAAAATCGTTTTGTCGAGACCGAATTCCTGGTCGTGACTCTCGATTTGTGCACCCTTCAGCCGATTGCGATAGTGTACCGCAAGATCAATATCGGCATCGGTCGTTACGAAGACCTTCGAGTAAAACTGCGGCAACTGCCGGATGTTCGCTTGATAAGGTCCGAATTCCGGATATACCGCATTTATAATAAGGGCGTTGGCTTCCGTTCTTGGTCGGAACTCTTGCGGTATTGAGAATTTACGGTCACCGATTACTACGTCGAAAGTGCGATTTTTTTCCGGCGACCAGATCGGAAGTTGGCTCGCGTAGTGGGGTTTGGGAATGCAGTAGATATCCGGCCCTCGATCTCTGGTTCGATCCACCGCTTCATTGACGAAATTTTCGACGCCATACGACCAATTCAAAAATTCACGGGTCCCGCGATCGACAACGAGCAATGCGTGGTTCTGGGAATAGTAGTCCGTGCTTCCACCCGCCATAATGCGAGCTTGCATCTTCAACCCAGAAAGATCGAAAAGCGTCGATGCAGGCTCATAGGCATATGCATCAGTCTGGCTCGCGTATTGAATACAATATGGCGCGTCGCCTGCGATAGTCTCGGCCCGGGACATCACGACCACAGCATTCGCGACGGCGAGTGGCAGGCCGATGCCGAACAAGCAACCAACCCAAATGAGGATCGCTTTCGCCAATCGGCCGCTGGGTCGTGCGCCAAATGCGGAACGGGCGGTCGCCATCATCATAACCAGATCCACTGGCAGCGCAGTCGTCGCGATAGGCCGCCAATCCCACAGATATACGGCGACTATCATCGCTCCTGCATGGGCAGCAGCTGCGACGCAGACCAATCGAACAATCGGCTTAAGCCATTTTCTTGGGACCCAGACAGAAATTAAACCCAAAACAGGGAGTGGGGCGATCGTCAGCCAAGCCCACTGGGAATCAACATCACTCCATCGCGACAAGCAGATATCGAAAACCAAGAGGAGCGGAACTATCGAACCGCCGATCAACGCAAGAAGCCAACGCGAAAAAATGCGAAAGCCTGCTATCGGGACCAGCGCGTCGATTGACATGCTTTTTCCACTATTGAACGTGCGGAGCAAATGTCCGCTATAAAACGATTATCTACCTATAGTATATTCGCCTTTACTCAAATCAGGATATTTCCCGTAAATCTTGTTGGCACCTCGATATTGACACTATGTAACCCTCACCGTCCCCCCTTCTCCGCCGCGTCGAGGATCGCCTGGATGCCGCGGTCGAAGCGGTCTTTGTTGGCGTCCACGCGGCCGCCGCCATAGATCGCGCTGAGCTGCGGGAAGGCGCCTGAGGCGAGCTGGGCCTGGGCGAAGTCCAGATCGATCTCCATCTCGGCCGCCGCCGTGCGCAACGCATGGCCGATGACGAAATCGTCCACTTGGGCCAGCAAGGTCAGCTTTTGCTTGGCCGTCATCTTGGTTTCGGCCAGCGCCGTCAGGCATTGTTCCATATGGCGCATCGCGTTCAGCCCGGGCGGGGCCGACAGCATGGCCACCAGTGCCCAGGGGTGGCGCACGAAGACCGCATGGGAGCGCTTGGCGATCTCCATCATCGCCTTGCGCCAGTCCTTGGGCAGTGTGGGCAGCAGCACCTCGGCCATCAGCGCGTCGTCCATCACCGCGACCAGATCGTCCTTGGTCTTCACATAGTAATAGAGGCTCATCGTGCCGACGGTGAGCTCTTGAGCCACCCGCCGCATGGAGACGGCATCGAAGCCCTCTTTGTCGGCGATGGCGAGCGCGGCGGCGGCGATGGTTTCGCGGCTAAGCCGCGCTTTCGGTTTCTTGTCCAGCTTCCGGGTTGACATTCGTACAGTGTACCATTAAGTGTCTTCGTACAATGTACGAAAATATGACCCTGATCGTCGGCGCCGGGCCGACCGGCCTCACCCTCGCGATCGATCTGATGCGCCGCGGCATTTCCACCCGCATCGTCGACGCGGCCCCCACGCCTTTCGCCGGATCGCGCGGCAAAGGGCTCCAGCCCCGCACGCTGGAGGTGTTCGACGATCTCGGCGTGATCGACGACATCCTGGCCGCCGGCGGGATCTATCCGCGCTTCCGCTATCACTTCGGCCCGCTGTCCTGGCGCATGGGCGCGCTGGCGTCGACGAAGACAGCGACCCCCGCCGTCCCCTACCCCAACGCCTGGATGGTGCCGCAGATGCGCACCGAGGCGATCCTGCGGCGGCGGCTCGAGTCGCTCGGCGGGCGGGTCGAGTTCGGCACAGCGCTGACCGGCTTCACGCAGACCGCCG
>CAZNZI010000305.1:0-3261 GCA_964577475.1 uncultured Rhodospirillaceae bacterium | reverse complement strand
CGAAACGGTTTTGTGTTGATGAGCCGCGCGGGGCGGCACCTGAAATCGTAGGCATACGTATAGCGCCGCGGCGCGGAGAGTCAGGCCCGCTGTTGCTACAAACGGAAGCGGGCGGTCCGGACTGTATCAAGTTGAAACAGTTCAGCCTGTTCGAAGCGACCCAACGCGAAACAATGAACCGGTTGGTACACGAGAGTACGATTTTTTGCGGCGCAAAACCCGCCGCTGATCGTGACGAGAGGCGTGCCGCGGGCGTATGATCCGCGCACCGGACGCCTGCAACTTGAAGATGAAAAACAGTCCGATGGCGGGAGAGATGCGATGAAGGCGGTGCGCTATTACGGCAAGGAAGACATCCGCGTCGAGGATGTCGCAGCGCCCCGGTCGCCGGGCCCGAAACAAATCGTCGTCAAGCCGCTGGTCTGCGGCATCTGCGGTACCGATCTCCATGAATACGCCGCCGGCCCGATCGTGACCCCGATCCACACCCATCATTTCACGGGTGCGACCCTGCCGCAGATTCTCGGCCACGAATTCTCCGCCGAGGTGATCGAGACCGGCAAGGAGGTGACGCGGGTCCGCAAAGGCGAGCGCGTATCGATCATGCCGCTGGTGATGCCGCTCGACGACTATTTCAGTCGCCGTGGCCTCAATCATCTCAGCCCCAAGATGGGCTGCATCGGCCTGTCCTGGCAGTGGGGCGGGATGGGCGAATACGCGATCATCAACGACTACAATGCCAACCTGCTGCCCGATGGCGTTACCGATCAACAAGGCGCGGTGATCGAACCCGCCGCCGTGGCGCTCTATGGCGTCGAGCGTGCCAAGGTCGGCGGCGGAAGCACGGTGTTGATCACGGGCGCCGGCCCCATCGGCGCCTTGTCGGCACTGGCTTGCGACGCGCTGGGTGCCGCTAAGATTTTCGTCAGCGAACCCAATGCCAACCGGCGCAAGCAGATCGAGGCCTTGGGCGTGACGACCAAGGTGATCGATCCGACGCGCGAGAACGTCGTCGCGTTGATGCGCGACGAAACCGAGGAGGGCGTCGGCGTCGATTCGGCCATCGAATGTTCCGGGACCGAGGCCGGTCTCAACACCTGCTGCGAAGCCGTGCGCAATCACGGTACCGTCGCCCAGGTCGGTTTGCATGTGAAGCGTGCCTCGGTCGATCCGGCACTGTGGGCGCTGAAGGACATCACCATCGAAGCCACCTGGTGCTTTCAGGTGACGATGTGGCCGCGGATCATCGACATGGTCCGGCGCGGCATCTATCCGGTCGAGAAGGTGGTGTCGAGCCAGATCAATGCCAATGACGTAGTCGAGAAGGGTTTCAAGACCTTGCTGAGCCCCACGGGCAACGAGATGAAGGTCTTGGTGAAGGTCGCGTAGGGATTTCAACCAATCAAGGCGACGGGAGAAGGGTCATGAAAGCATTGGTGATCAACAAGCCGCTGGAGCTTGAGGTCAAGGAGATGTCGGTGCCGAAGATCGGCGCGGACGAGGTGCTGGTGCGCATGCGCGCGGTCGGCATCTGCCATTCCGACTACGAGCTCTATCACGGCAAGTACATCATTCCGATCCGCTATCCGGTGACGCCGGGCCATGAATGGGCGGGCGAAGTCGTCGAGGTCGGTGGCGGCGTCGGCGAATTCAAGGCCGGCGACCGCGTGGTCGGCGAATGCGTGATCGAAGAAGGCGAGCAGATCGACCATTTCGGCTTCAGCATCGACGGCGCTTACGCGCAGTACTTCAAGGCAAAGCCGAACTGGCTCCATCGCCTGCCCGACGGCGTGAATTTCAACACCGGCGCGCTGGTCGAGCCCTTCACCTGCGGCTATTACGCGCTGGAAGCCAATGGCCGCACCAATGCGTCGGAGACGGTGCTGGTATCCGGCGGCGGCAATATCGGCCTCTGCGCCGCGGCAGCCGCCAAGGGCATGGGTGCGCGCGTGATCCTGGTCGATCCGCTGCCGCTCCGCCAGGACGCCGCGCGCAAGCTCGGCGTGCACCATGTGATCGATCCCACGGACGGCAACGCGGTCGCGAAGGTCATGGAGATCACGGGCGGCAAGGGTGCCGATTTCGTGATCGAGGCCTCGGGCCATGATGCGTCGCTGGCCGCCGTGTTCGACTATGTGAAGGTCGGCGGGCGCCTTTCGATGATGGGCATCAGCATCGGCCGCAAGGTGCCGGTCGAGATCGGCCTGATCCAGGGCAAGGGTCTGAAGCTCATGGGGACCATCGGCTCGCCCGGTGTGTGGCCGTCGGCCTTGCGCTTCCTGGAGCGGACCGGTCTCGATCTCTCGCCGATCCAGACCCATTTCTTCGACCTGACCAAGGGCGTCGATGCGTTCGAGTTCGGCAAGAACCCGAAGGAATGCATCAAGGTCACGCTGACCAACCAGGGCTGATCGGCCAAGCTTAGCAGGCGCTGGATGCGGAAAAACCGCGTCCGGCCGCCTTTTCCCGCCCAAACCCCATCGGGTGACAAGCCGTTATCCCACGACTAAAATTACCCCGGGGCCGAATGGCTCTGGGGGATCGGGATGCGCTTTCGCCGTTCTTTTGATGCGTCGCCATGCGCTCTTCGCGCCTGGCCCGTGTTCCGTTTCTCCGCACCCTAGTCCGGCCGCGCGATGCGCTCTCCTTGGCGATCAAAGCGGTTGGTGCCGGTCCTGCTGGCCATCGGCCTGCTGGCGCTGACCTGGGGCGGTGCGCTCTATCAAAAAAGCGAGATCGAAGACAATCCGCGCACCAATGCCCGGCGCACGGTCGCTCAGCTGGCGCGGTCCTACGAGCAGGCGGTTTCGATCTTTCTCGACCTGATCGCACAGAACATGCGCTTTGCGGCATCGGTCGCGATCGGCCTCGATACCCAATCGGCCCTGAAGGTAATTCAGGATAGGCATCTTCTCGATCCGCAGATCGCCTCGCTCGCGGTGGTCGATCCGGCCGGGGTTGGCGTCAAGTCCGCCGGCGGCGGTCCGCCGGTGCCGGTCTCGATCAGCGGTTTGGATATCTTCAATCGCGCGACGAGCACGGACAAGATGGTGATCGGTGCACCGCCGTTCGCCCCCGGCATGGTCAGCTTCGCCCTGGCGGCCCGCCGTCCCGACGGCGCGGTCTTGGGCGTGCTGGTCGCCGAGGTGGACAGCCGGACTTTGATGAAACTGTCGAGCATCGGCGATTTCGGCCCCACCGCCGAGGTCGACTTCATCGAGACCGAGCACCGCAAACTGCTCGGCCGCATTCCAGCGGTCG
>CAZNZI010000304.1:0-5523 GCA_964577475.1 uncultured Rhodospirillaceae bacterium | reverse complement strand
GAAATTGATCGAGGCCGGGTCGCCGCCATGTTCGCCGCAGATGCCGAGCTTCAATTCCTTGCGCGTCTTGCGGCCGCGTTCGGCGGCGATCTTTACCAGCTCGCCGACGCCTTCGACATCGATGGTCGCGAAGGGATCGTTCTCGACGATGTTCTGCTGGCGGTAGACGGCCAGGAACGGGCCGGCATCGTCGCGGCTCATACCGAGCGTGGTCTGGGTGAGATCGTTGGTGCCGAAGCTGAAGAACGACGCCGATTCGGCGATCTGCCCGGCCACCAGCGCGGCGCGCGGCAGTTCGATCATGGTGCCGACCAGATAGGGCACTTCGCGCTTGGCCTCATCGAACACCGACTTCGCCGTGCGATCGACCAAGTCCTTCATGATGTCGAACTCCTTCTTGCTCGACACCAGCGGGATCATCACCTCGGGCGTAACCGTTTGGCCTGACTTGGCCGAGACTTCGACGGCCGCCTCGAAGATCGCGCGGACCTGCATCTCATAGATCTCGGGATAGGAAATACCGAGACGGCAGCCGCGATGGCCGAGCATCGGATTGGCTTCGTGCAGTTGCGCGCCGCGTGCGCGCAGCACCGCCACATCGGCACCGGCGGCGGCGGCCACCTGGGCCATTTCCTCCTCGGTGTGCGGCAGGAACTCGTGCAGCGGCGGATCGAGCAGGCGCACGGTGACCGGCAAGCCCTGCATGATCTCGAAGATCTCGACGAAGTCCTGACGCTGGTAAGGCAGCAGCTTCGAGAGCGCGGCACGGCGGCCCGCTTCGTCGCCTGCCAGGATCATCTCGCGCACCGCGATGATGCGCGAGGGTTCGAAGAACATATGCTCGGTGCGGCAGAGCCCGATGCCTTCCGCGCCGAACTCGCGCGCCGTCTTGGCGTCGGTCGGCGTTTCGGCATTGGTGCGCACCTTCATGACGCGCGCCTTGTCGGCCCATTCCATCAGAAGTGCGAAGTCGCCCGAGAGTTCCGGGCGCAAGGTCGGTACCGCGCCCAGCATGACCTCGCCGGTGGAGCCGTCGATCGTGATCATGTCGCCTTCGCGCACGACCTGGCCCGAGGCGGTGAAGGTGCGGCCGCGCACATCGATGCGGATACTGCCGGCGCCCGAGACGCAAGGCACGCCCATGCCGCGCGCCACCACGGCGGCGTGGCTGGTCATGCCGCCCCGCGCAGTGAGGATGCCCTGGGACACATGCATGCCGCCGATATCCTCGGGGCTGGTTTCGACGCGGACCAGGATCACCGGCTCGTTGCGCATGGCCCAGGCTTCGGCATCGGCAGCGGTGAACACCGCCTTGCCGACGGCGGCACCCGGCGAAGCGGGCAAGCCCTTGCCCAGCACGGTGCGCGGCGCCTTGGGATCGAGGGTCGGGTGCAGCAACTGATCGAGCGCCGAAGGCTCGATGCGCGTGACCGCCTCTTCCTGGGTGATCAGCCCGGTCTTCGCCATGTCGATGGCGATGGACAGCGCCGCCTTGGTGGTGCGCTTGCCGTTGCGGGTTTGCAGCATATAGAGCTTGTGCTTCTGCACCGTGAACTCGATGTCCTGCATATCGCGGAAATGGCCTTCGAGCTTGGCGCGCACGTCGCGCAGTTGCTTGAAGACCTCGGGCATCACCTCTTCCATCGAGGGAAGCTGCGAGCCGGCCGCGTCGCGTGCGGCCTTGGTCAGGTATTGCGGCGTGCGGATGCCCGCCACCACGTCCTCGCCCTGGGCGTTGACGAGATACTCGCCATAGAATTCGTTGACGCCCGTGGACGGGTTGCGCGTGAAGGCAACACCCGTCGCGCAGTCGTCGCCCATATTGCCGAACACCATCGCCTGCACATTGACGGCGGTGCCCCAATCGGCGGGGATGTCATGCAGACGGCGATAGGTGACCGCGCGCGTGTTCATCCACGAACCGAACACGGCGCCGATCGCGCCCCAGAGCTGTTCCTGCGGATCGTTGGGAAAGCTCTTGCCCAACTCGCGCTCGATCATCGATTTGTATTCGGCGACGACAGCGCGCCAGTCTTCGGCGGTGAGCTGTGTGTCCTGCTCAACGTCCTTCACCGATTTGCGGTGGTCGAGAATCTCTTCGAAATGCTCGTGGTCGATGCCCAGAACCACATTCGAGTACATGGTGATGAAACGGCGATAGCTGTCCCAGGCGAAGCGCGCATCGCCGCTCTGCTTGGCGAGGCCCTCGACCGTCTGATCGTTGAGGCCGAGATTGAGGACGGTGTCCATCATGCCCGGCATCGAGGCGCGAGCACCCGAGCGGACCGAAACCAGCAGCGGGTTGGCGGCATCGCCGAATTTGATGCCGACCACACTCTCGACCTTGGCGAGCGCCGCGATCACATCGGCCTTAAGCTCAGCCGGATAGGTTTCGTTATTCGCATAATAATGCGTGCAGACTTCGGTGGTGATGGTGAAGCCGGGCGGGACGGGCAGGCCGAGACTGGCCATCTCGGCCAGATTGGCGCCCTTACCGCCGAGGAGATTTTTCATATTGGAGCGGCCCTCGGCGCTGCCCCCGCCGAAGCCATAAACCCATTTCGTCATCACACCGCTCCTTCGATTGATGATGCGCTTCGTTTCTCGCCCCAGGGTCTGGGCCAAATCCGGCGAATTTGTGGGCGCCTAGCCCTCGACCTTCGCGAAATCCGCCACCCGGTCCATGGCCTTAACGATGCCCGACAAAAGTCGCAGCCGGTTCGCGCGCAAGGCGGCGTCATCGGCATTGACCGTCACTTTGTCGAAAAAGGCGTCGAGCGGCACGCGCAATTTGGCCAACGCGGCCATGGCGCCGGCGAAGTCTTCCGTCGACCGCGCGGCGCTCGATTGCGCTTCGGTGGCGGCGATGGCTTCGGCCAACACCTTCTCTTCAGGCGCGGCGAACAAAGCAGCATCCGTGTCACCGCTGTGACGCTTGCCGTCCTTCTGCTCTTCGATGCGCAAAATATTCGCGGCGCGGCGATAGGCGATCAGCAGATTGGCGCCGTCGTCGCTCTTGAGGAAATCCGCCAGCGCCCCAATGCGGGCGACCAGGCGGACCAGATCGTCTTCGGCGCGGCCCGTGGCGGCGGCGATCAGATCGTGCCGCGCGCCCTGGTCGCGCAGATAGACCTTCAGCCGGTCGATGATGAAGTCGAGGATTTCCTTGCCGGCGTTCGGCGCGTCCTTGCCATAAGCAGCCACCGCGCGCTGGATCATCGTCCACAGCATCACACGGACCTTGTTGTCCAGGATCAGGCGGATGATGCCGATGCCGGCGCGGCGGAGCGCGAACGGATCCTTCGAACCGGTCGGCTTTTCGCCGATGGCGAAGAATCCGGCCAGCGTGTCGAACTTGTCGGCCAGTGCCACCGCAATCGAGACCGGATCGGTCGGTACCGAATCGTCGGGCCCCTGCGGCTTGTAGTGCTCGGCGATCGCCTGCGCGACCTCGGGCTTCTCGCCGTCATGGAGCGCGTAGTAGCGGCCCATTACGCCTTGCAGTTCGGGGAACTCGCCGACCATCTCGGTGACGAGATCGGCCTTGGCCAGCAGCGCCGCGCGGTCGGCCAGTTCGGCATCGCACTTCGTGTGGAGCGCGAACAGTTTGGCCAGCACGCGCACGCGCTCGACTTTGTCGGCCACCGTGCCGAGGCCTTCAAAGAAGGTGCGTTCGCCCAGCTTGCCGATGCGGGCATCGAGCCGCGTCTTCTTGTCCTGCTCCCAGAAGAAGCGGGCATCGGAGAGGCGCGGGCACAGCACGCGCTCATTGCCCGAAGCGACCGTCTTGCCGTTGTCGGGCGTCTCCATATTGGAGATCACCAGGAACTTGGACGAAAGCTTGCCGCCCTTGTCGAGCAGCGCGAAATATTTCTGATGGGTGCGCATGGCGGTGATCAACACCTCCTGCGGCACGCCCATGAACTGTTCGTCGATGGCACCGGTGAGCACTACCGGCCATTCGACGAGGCCCGTGACTTCGTCGAGCAAACCGATATCGGGACGCAAGGAGAGGCCGAGCTTGGCCGCGGCCTCTTGCGTCGCCTTGTCGATGATCGCGCGGCGCTCGGCCTGATCGAGAATCACCTTGGCCGCGCGCAGCTTTGCCTGATAGTCGGTGAAGTTGGTGACTGTGATCGTTGCCGGCGCGAGGAAGCGGTGACCCTTCGTGACGGTGCCCGCCTTTACACCAGCAAATTCGACCGGCACGGTCTTGCCGTTGAACAGGCAGAGGATCGCGTGCAGCGGACGGATCCAGCGCGTGCGGCCCGAACCCCAACGCATCGATTTCGGCCAGGGCAATTCGGCCATGGCCTTTTCGATCGTCTCTTTCAGCGTTGCCGCCGTGGCACGGCCCTTGGTCTCGACCTTGGCGAACCAGAACACGCCCTTGCCGGTGTCACGCTTTTCGCATTGCTCGACCGTCACGCCGGTTTTCTTCAAGAACCCGTCGAGCGCCTGTTGCGGCGCATCGACACGCGGGCCGCGTTCTTCCTTGCTGACGTCCGGCGTCGCTTCGGGCAGCCCGTCGATCACCAGCGTGAGGCGGCGCGGCGTCACATAGGCGTCGGCGCGCGTCCAGGCGAGGCCGGCAGCCTTCAGCCCGTCGGTGACAAGGCGCTTCAAATCATCGGCGGCCCGCGCCTGCATGCGCGCGGGGATTTCCTCGGAGAAAATCTCGAGCAGCATCTCGGGCATCAGTTGGCCCCCTGCTTCGCGAGCCAGCTTTCGCAGCACGCTTTCGCCAGCGTGCGCACGCGGCCGATATAGGATTGCCGCTCCGCCACCGAGATCGCGCCACGCGCATCGAGCAGGTTGAAGCGGTGGCTGGCCTTGATGCACTGGTCATAAGCGGGCAGCGGCAGCTTAGCCGCCAGCAGCGCCTGGCATTCGGCCTCGGCGTCTTCGAAATGCTTCAGCAGCATCGCCGTGTTGGCGTACTCGAAATTGTGCGCGGAGTATTCTTTCTCGGCTTCGAGGAAGACGTCGCCGTATTTGACGCCTTCGCCGTTGAAGTCGAGCTCGTAGATGCTTTCGACGCCCTGCAGGTACATCGCCAGCCGTTCGAGCCCGTAGGTCAGCTCGAAGCTGACCGGATCGCATTCGATGCCGCCGACCTGCTGGAAATAGGTGAACTGCGTCACCTCCATCCCGTCGCACCAGACTTCCCAGCCGAGACCCCAGGCGCCCAAGGTCGGGCTTTCCCAATCGTCTTCGACGAAGCGGATGTCGTGGGCCAGCGGATCGATGCCGAGATGGCGCAGACTTTCGAGATAGAGTTCCTGCGCGTCGATCGGCGAGGGCTTCCAGATCACCTGGAACTGGTAGTAGTGCTGCAGCCGGTTGGGGTTCTCGCCATAGCGCCCGTCTTTCGGGCGGCGCGAGGGCTGCACATAGGCGGCCTTCCAGGGCTGCGGCCCCAGCGCGCGCAAGGTGGTGGCGGGATGGAACGTGCCGGCGCCGACTTCCATGTCGTAGGGCTGCAAAATTAAACAGCCCTTGTTCGCCCAGAAGTCCTGAAGC
>CAZNZI010000303.1:0-2299 GCA_964577475.1 uncultured Rhodospirillaceae bacterium | reverse complement strand
GACGGTGAGCGAATTGGCCAAGCCTTTGGCCATGTCGCTGCCGGCGGTGATGCAACACCTCCAGATCCTGGTGAACAGCGGTCTGGTGACATCGAAGAAAGTGGGGCGCGTACGCACCTGCCAGATCGAAACGAAGGCTCTGCGGACCGCAGAGCAATGGGTGGCCGAGCGACGGGCGATGTGGGAGCGCCGCCTGGACCGGCTGGAGCAGTATCTCGACGCGCAAGAGGGCGAGTCGGGCGAGCCGAATACTTGATTGAGACCTAAGGGAGAGGACGATGACCGAACGCAAGACCCACCACGCTACCTTCACCATCGAGAAGATGCTCAAGGCCGCGCCGGCGCGCGTGTTCAAGGCGTTCGCCGACCACAAAGAGAAAAAGAAGTGGTTCGGCGGGCCCGAAGGCTGGACTCAGGTCAGGGATAGCATGGATTTCCGCGAGGGCGGCCACGAGTACAACGACGGCGGCCCGCCCGGCGGCCAGGTCCACAAATTCGATTGCCTCTATTGGGAGATCATCCCCAACGAGCGGATCATCTTCACCTACGAGATGTATCTCGATACGACGCGCATCTCGGCTTCGCTGACGACGGTCGAGTTCAAACCCGCCGGTACTGGGACGAAACTGACATTCACCGAGCAGGGCGTGTTCCTTGACGGCTTCGATGACGCCGGCGGCCGCGAGCAAGGCACCAAGTGGCTGCTGGGCAAGCTCGAAGCCTCGCTGGATGGCACACCTGTACCGGCTTTCGAACCGGCGCATTGAATCCAATATTCTTTCACTTGCGACGGCGCCGCGCCCCGTGATACCGGGTGCGGCGCGGCATCGTTCCCCTCCGGCCCACTACCCGGCGAAAAATTGGAACTCACCCCTGTGCGAAACGCACAGGCGGACGCGCGCCGCTTACAGTAGAAATTCGGGCCCCGCGATCCGGTCTCGGACGGGTGGCACGGCAGGATGGTTTGTGATGGCTCAAGGTCATTTTCTCCGCAACGCGCTGATCCTCGGATTGCTGACGGCAATCGGGCCGTTCGCCATCGACATGTACCTGCCGTCCCTGCCCTCGATCGGCGAAAGCCTGCATGCCGATTCGGATCAGGTCCTGTTGAGCATGACGGCGTTCTTCGCCTCCTTCGCGGTCAGCCAGCTTGTCTATGGCCCGGCCTCGGACATGTTCGGCAGGAAGCCGCCGCTCTATTTCGGCATCGGCCTGTTTGCCGCCGCCAGCATCGGCTGCGCGCTTTCGACCAGCATCGACATGCTGGTCTGGTTCCGCCTGTTCGAAGGTTTCGGCGGGGCGGCCGGCATGGTGATCGCGCGCGCCATCGTTCGCGACCTGCACAGCGGCGTCGAAGAGGCGAAGCTGCTCTCGCTGCTGATGCTGGTGTTCAGCGTCTCGCCGCTCTGCGCGCCGCTGTTCGGCAGTTTCGTGGTCGAGGTCGCGTCGTGGCGCGCCATCTTCTGGCTGGTCACGGCGCTTGCCCTGCTCGGCATCCTGATGACCGCCGTCTCGATCCGCGAGACGCGGCCGGTCGAACTGCGGAGGGAAAGCAACATCCGCGGCGTATGGGATGCGACCAAGGTACTGATGGTCGACACCCATTTCCTCGGCCTGACCTTCATCGGCTCGTTCTCGATCGCCGGCTTCTTCGTCTTCCTGGCGAACTCGTCCTTCATCCTGATGGGCCACTATCACCTGTCGACCACCGAATACAGCCTGGCCTTCTCGGGCAACGCGGCGGCATTCTTCGTCGCCTCGCAGTTCACCGGCTATCTCGGCGGGAAGTTCGGCCTGCACGCGCTGGTGCGCCCGGCGATGTTCGGCTACGGCGCGGCGATCGCGTTGCTGTTCCTGGCGATCATGACCGGAGCCGACAACCTGATCCTGTTGGGCGTGCTGTTCTTCATCAGCAACGCCTTCCTGGGGCTGGTCCTGCCGGTGACGTCGGTCCTGGCGCTGGCCAATCACGGACCGATCGCGGGCACCGCTTCGTCGCTGATGGGCACGCTGCAACTGGTGGTGGGCGCGGTCGTGATGGGCCTCAGCAGCCGCATCGCCGACGGTACGCCCAAGCCGATGGTACTGGGTGTCTGTGCCTGCGGCCTGGTGGCTTTTGTCCTGGCGGTGTTCACCCTGAGCGGCCGCAAATTCAAGGCCGATGCGGCGGCTGCGGCGGCCGCCAGCGTTCCCGCCTCTAATTGAAGCCGCGGACCGGCAGGTCCGGTCCGCGCTGGAGCCAGTTGCGCGGCGAATAGGCGGCGCGCGCGTCGGTGACATGCAACGTGTAGGCGTGACG
>CAZNZI010000302.1:0-11476 GCA_964577475.1 uncultured Rhodospirillaceae bacterium | reverse complement strand
GAGAATGGTTGTCATTATCGATAGAGGGATACACTGCGAATGACTTGCACTTTCACATCGAACCGGAAGCCGATGATGTCCAAACTGAGGATCTTTGCCCTGGCCGCGCTAGCGCTGCCGCTCCTTCTGTCGCCCGCTTCGGCCGAGGATGCGCCCTCGAAGGAATTGCGCCAGGCGAAATGATTGTCTCCGGGAATGATCACGTCGACCGCGCCGAAGGGCGCACCTGAGCCGATTTCCTTCTCGGCAACCGTCAGATCGCGCGCGATATGGGCCAACACGATCTTGCCCGACGTGTCGGCGCGGAAGTCCTCGACCATGCCGTGAATCATCCCGCCGCCGATATCGATCTTCTTTACGTCGGCCGGTGCGGCGTAGTCGGCTTTCACCTTGTCATAGAAGGCCTGCGAGATGCCCGGTTCGCTGTTGGTCTTGCGCATGCCGTGTAGGGTCTTCAGCGAGATCAGATCGGCGTAGTGCGCATAGGTGCGGTAGCTGCCTTCCCATGGCGCGCGGAACTGATAGCAGGCGTTCTCGACCGGATGCGGCGAGACGAAGGGCTTCACTTCGAGCCCGTCGATATTGTTCCACACATCGTATTCGAGATCGTGCGGCTCGAAGCAGTGTTCGAACACATCGTCGTTCGTGTTCATCAGGGCGGCGAACTTCTTGGTGACGGCCGCACGCACCATGGGCGTCGCGAAATATTTGATGCGTCGGTCGGCATGAAGCAGGGCCGTCATGCCGGCAAAGTGGTCGTCGTGGCAGTGGGTGTGGAAGAGGCCGTCCAGCTCGTTGACGCTGATGCCGAGCGCCGTGAGGTTGTGGTGCAGGCTGGGGCCGGCATCGATCAGGTACACCCGGCCCTGGAACATCACCATGCTGCTCATGCAAGGCCGATTCGGGTCCCAGCCGTCGCCATCGCCGGTATGGACGATCGAGAAGTAGTCGCGGTCGACGCTGTATTTGCCGAGCGTGTAGGGTGCTGGGTAGTGCTGGTCGGGTGGCAGGTTGAGATCGACGATCGACGTCTCATCGCCGAGGCGGATCTCGAAAACATTGAGGGCGACGCGGCGGATTTCGACTCCGCCATTCATCAGCACCGGCTCGCCGGCCAGGTGGACGGTATCGAGGAGGTTCTCGGGCGACTGGATGTGGCCGAAGGAGAAGCGCAGCTTCATCGCCATCATCTCGTCGGCCTGGGCCGGCGTCGCACCTGCGGCCATCAGCTCCTCGCGGGTGTTGAGCCCGTAATTGCCGCGATGGATGTAGCGCATCTGCGTCTCGACCTGTTCCGGCAAGCCGATCAGCAGGGGTTTCTGGCCGCGATTGTTGGGATGGCCCGGCACGATCATGCCCTGGAGATAGAGCATCTGCAGGACAGGGAATTCACCCAGGTTGCAGAACATGCCGTTCTGCAGCATCACATCGGAAAGCAGGATCGCGTTGGGACCGGTCTCGTAACGGGTGCCGTTCGACTCAGCCTCGACAATGAGGCCACGGCGCATCAGATGTTTGACAACGTCGCCCGGGCACCCACACAGGATCGACAACCCGACATCGGGCGCCTCGACCAGGTAAACCCCGGTGGTAACGTGAAATTTCCTCAGCCGCGTCATGCCCAACCCGCGGTCCCGATTCTCAGGACGCCATACCTATTTCGGATGAGGGTATCACAAGGGGGGAAATGCAGCGACGAGAAACTGCAACAAACCCTTGATAAATGGGCGTTTCTGTAGGATTTCCGTGGGGAAGTTTTTTTAGAACGTGCCCCTAGAACGCGCCTTTGGCGTTGAGAACGGCAGCGGCGCGCCGGTCATCGGCCAGGATGTGGCCGACCACCCATTCGCGCAAACTTGTCGCCAATTCCACGACGTCGTTGGGTCCGTCGGTCGAAAAGCGCTGGCGCAGCTGCGCGAGTTGTTCGAGCAGCCGTTCGTGTTTCTGCCGATGCGGCTCCAGGCCCGGCGCGTCATGGCGTTCGAGCAGTTCCTCTTCGTCGCGGAAATGCAGGCTCGCAACGTCGATCAACTGGGCGAAGGCATCGCTGATTCCCTGCGAATCGGAACCTTGCGCGATCGCATCGAACACCGCATTGGCGTGAACGATCAAATTACGGTGATGCAGATCAAAACTCTGGATGTTGACGGTGTACTCGTCGCGCCAGTGCAGGCGCATCGATTCGACTTTGCCCGTGTCGCTCATGCCGAGATTCATGCGGCGCTTGTAGCTTTCCAACAGCTTCCACCGCATGACCGGGACCGAGCGCGCCATTTCGGGCTCGATCATGTACACCTTCACGTTCTCGCGCGCGCGCACATTGAAAAGCGGCGGCGCATCGAACAGCGCCGTCTCTTCGCCCCAGAAGGTGCCGCGCTGCAAAGGCTCGACGACGTCGTCGCCCATGCAAAGATCGGCCGCACCGCCGCGCAGGAAGGCGAGCGAGCGCCGCGCGGGCAGAGTTTCGCCGGCCTTGAAGCTGTGCGAGGTCAGCGCCTTTGCCAGGCGATGCAGCGTCGTCTCGGTCAATGCTTCGGCACAGAGCCATGTCGAGCGCAGGAAGTTGCGCCGTTCCGCCTGGGCCATCACTTCGGTGAGAAGGCCGTTGCGGCGGATGAACTCGCGATAGAGATCGGACGGGATCACGAGGGCCTGCACGAAGCTGCTGGCGCGGTAGGTCTTGCCCGAGGGCACACCCTCCAGCGCCGCCATCTCGCCCACCAGCACACCGGCCGAGAGGATGCCGCCGACATTGGCACCGGGGTCGATCATCTCGACGTTGCCGCCGACCAGCAGATAGATCTGGTCCACCGGCTGGTTGGGTTGCAACAGGATCGTCTCGGGATTGCAGGAGAGGATCGGGCAGTTGATCAGCAACCGCAATTCATGGCGCGGCGTGTCGGGGAAATAGGAAGCGAGAATCTGGAAAGCGGCGCGCCAGATGAAATCCTGGCTGCCATCGATCAGGATCTCAGAGGTGCCGAAGGGCGCGCCGGAGCCGATTTCCTTCTCGACGACGGTGAGTGCGCGCGAGGTGTGCGCCAGGATGATCTTGCGCGACGCATCTTCGCTGAAATCCTTCGCCTGACCATGAATCAGGCCACCGCCGATATCGATCTTCTTGATGTCGGCCGGGATCGAATAGTCGGCGACCACGCGGTCGAACATGCTCTGGTTGATGCCCGGCTGACCTTCGGGCGCCAGCAGGCGCGTCATCGTCTCGCGCGAGGCGACGTCGGCCCAGTGGGCGTAGGTACGATAGCCGTTCTGCCAGAGCGCGCGGAACAAGAGCACGCTGGTCTCGACCGGATGGGGCGACATGATCGGCTTGACCTCGAGGCCTTCGACATCGTTCCACTGGTCGTAGGCGAGATCGTGCACTTCGAAGTAGTCGTTGAAGCTTTCTTCCTCGATGGTCAGCAGCGCGCCCAGCTTCTTCATCACCGAAGAGCGGACGAGGGGCGTCGCGTAGTATTTCAGCCGCCGATCGGCGCGCATCAGCGTCGTCAGTCCGGCGAAGTGGTCGTCATGACAGTGCGTATGGAAAATGCCGTCGACTTCGTTGATGCCGATGCCGAGCGCCGTCAGGCTGTAATGCAGATTGGGCCCGGCATCGATCAGGTAGATCTTGCCCTGGAAGACGACGATGCTGCTCATGCAGGGCCGGTTCGAATCCCAGCCGTCGCCTTCGCCCGCGTGGATCACGGCGAAATACCCGCGCTGGATGCGGTGGACGCCCAGCATGTAGGGCGGCGCATAGGTTTCGCCCGGCGGGAGATTGAGATCGACGCTGACGGTCTCGTCGTCGAGCGAAAATTCGAAACGGTTATGCGCGACGCGGCGCAGAGATACGCCGCCCTTCAGCATCACGGGCGCATCGGCCAACGGGATCGAATCGAGCAGTTCCTGCGGGGGCCGGATCTCGCCGAAGGCGAAAGCCAGCTTCATGTTGAAGAGTTCTTCGGCCGTGTCGGGCGGCGCGCCGGCGGCGAGAATCTCGTCCTTGGTGATCAGGCCGTAGTTGCCGCGGTGGATGTAACGCATCTGCGCATCCACCACGTCGCGCGCGCCGATCAGGAGCGGCTTGTCGCCTTGGTTGCGCGGATGGCCGGGCAGGATCATGCCCTGGCGATAGAGCATCTGGAGTACGGGAAACTCGGCGAGGTTACAGAACACGCCGTTCTGCACCATCACGTCGGAGAGCAGGATCGCGTTGGGACCGGTCTCGTGCTGGACGCCGCTGGTCTCGGTTTCGACGATCAGGCCGCGCCGCATCAGGTGCTTTACGGCGTCGGCCGGGCAGCCGCACAGCACATAGAGACCGATATCGGGCGCTTCCACCCAGGAAACGCCCGTCGTCACATGAACCTTGCGCAGCTTAGCCATCGCCCCGGGTGCTCGCTGAGCCGTTAACGGCCGGAATTGGCGCAGGCGAGCATAATCACGAGGGCGCTCTGTGCCAGGCAGCGCTCGTGTTGACGGTTTCGCTGCCCCAAGGCCACCGAACCCCCGATCATTGGACCATCCCTATCTTCGTCCCAGGTGCCCCCGCTGCCCGGACCGAAGTTCAATTCATCACCAAGAGGAATACCCGAAGGGCCGCGGAGGCGCAAGCGGACGGGACCTAAACCCAGGGGATATAACAGAAAAACGCTGCAATTGATGATCGTCCGGTAAATAAGTCGGACTTTGGGGGCCCAGTTATCGGGGGTCGGCTCCGATGGCGGCCACATGGTCGGCCAGGGCCTTCGCGACGCGAGCGATCACTGTATCCCAATCGCCTGGAGCTTCCTGCCTGAACAGTCGTGCTGTCGGATACCAGGGCGAGTCGTCGCGCCCAAGGAACCAACGCCAGCAGCCGTCAAAGCGGGACAATATCCAGACCGGCTTGCCCAGAGTGCCGACGAGATGGGCAACTGACGTATCGACCGTGATGACGAGATCAAGATTGGCGGCCAATGCCGCGGTGTCGGCAAAGTCGGAAATCTGCTCCATCACATCGAAGGGGCGCAGAGAGGCGGGGAGATCGGCCAATTGCCCGACAGCCACACCCTTTTGCAAGCTGACGAAACTGACGCCGGGAATCTCCAGCAGCCGCGCGAATTGGCTGAGGCGCATACTGCGGCGCTGGTCGATGGAATTCGCCCGCGTGTCGAACTTTCGCGGATCGCCGGCCCAAACCAATCCGACCTTCAGGCCGCGCTGGCTCGAGAGACTTTCGTTCCAGCGGGCCGTGGCCGCGACGTCGAGGTCGAGATAAGGAACCGGTGGCGGAATCGTTTCGACAGTCGTGCCGATGACGTAGGGTGCGCTCATCATCGGCAGATGAACATCGAAAGGCGGCAGAGGTCTGCCACGGACCGCCACACCGTGGACGCCCGGCATCATTGCCATCAATCGTTCCAACGGCGGATACACCTCAACGATCACGGTTGCGCCGAGCGCAGCGATCACTTGCGCGTAGCGCACGAATTGGATGATGTCGCCCAGTCCCTGCTCGCCATGCAGGAGAATCGTCCGGCCTTCGATGGGCTCGCCGTTCCACTGTGGCTGAGGAAAATCGCGCGGAGCCCACACGGTCTTGTCCGGCAACCTCCAACGCCACTCCAGTTCCCGCCAGCCTTCAGCGTAAGCACCCTGCATCAACAGGACCTCGCCAAGCGCGGTATGAAACTCTGCCGCATTGGGCCACTTGATCAACGCCTTTCGCCAAATGTCTTCCGCTTCATCGTATCGGCGTTGCAGATAGAAGGCGGACCCCAAGTTGAGGGGGGCCTCGAACCAGTCGGGCCAATGATCGACCGCGTTCCGAAGGAGTGGCTCGGCTTCCACGCCATTGCCCTGAAGGATCAACAAGGCGCCTAAGTTCCCTTGCGCCTCGCCCAGGTCGGGCCGCAAGGCAATCGCCTTTTTGAGCGAGGTGGAGGCTTCTTCCTTTCTGTTCAAGTTGGAGAGAACGACGCCGAGATTGTTGTAGGCCTCGGCGTAATTCGGGTTGTGTGCGATGGCCGTGCGATAGCTGGCTTCCGCCTCTTGAAGGCGATTTAGTTCCTGATACACGTCGCCCAGATCATTGTGGGCTTCGGGATGATTGGGTCGCAGGTTGAGCGCGGTCTTGAACGCTTCGACGGCGGCTTCGTTCTTCTCTTTCTGGCGGAGAACAGTTCCCAGCGTGTAGAACGCTTCGGCGTTGTCGGGGGCCATCGTCACGGCCGACCGCAGTTCGGTTTCCGCATCGTTCAACCGTCCGGCGCGAATCAGGGTCGCCGCCAGATTCAAGCGGGCACGAACATAATTGGGGCGATGGCCGAGCGCAGTTCGATACGCTGTAATGGCTTCGGAGAACAGTTTCTTTTCGTCGAGTGCATTGCCCAGATTGTTGAGCGCCTCGGGATAACCGGGAGTGACAAGGATGGCCGAGCGGAAAGCCGTGATCGCTTCGTCGGATTGTCCCAGCCTGGCCAGGGTTATCCCGAGACCATTGAACGCCTCGCCGAGATCGGGACGCAGCCGCACTGCGGTCCGATAGAATTCGATAGCCTCGTAAAGGCGATTTTCCTTTCGTGCGGCATGCCCCCGCGCCATGAAGGACGCTCCGGCATCGCCATTGCCGAGTCCGGTGTCGGGACTGAGGGACATGATGGCTCCGGTCTAGCTCTCTTTTTCCATTTCGTCGGCAATGTCGCGGCGGCCAACTTCACGTGCCAGCATCGCGACCGCTGAGCGCGCAAGGGGGTGGCGGACGCGGCGCCGGATCCAAGGCCGTAGAATGACAGTTGCGGCCAACCGGGCGACCCAGGAGGGATTCGAAGACGGCATTTCAACCTGCGCCAATTGCAACGGCGTCACCGATACGGGAGCGTTGGCTGGCTGGCCAGCCGTCGTTTTGGAGGCGCTCCTGGAGCGGCTTTCGGCCTGGCGCCGTTGCTTGCGATTCATGCCGGTTGGTCCCGAAACCCTGATCGTCGACCAGGACTATCGTCCAGGCTTGTGGCGAAGTGCAAAAAGAAAAGGCGGGGGAATCTCCCCCGCCTTAACTCCTAGAGAGAGTCGTCCGAGCAGCTTACTGGGTCACGAGCCAGTAGAGATTGCAGTACTGACCGACGCCCTGGCTGTACTTGGCCGTGGCGGTGTTGCAGGTCGCGCCGCTGCAGCAGTTATCGGTGCTCGACAGGCTGGCAAGGATGCCGCCCGAGTTCGGCGAGCCATCGTCATATTTCGAGTCGATGTTCGAGGCATCAATGGCGCGCATGATCGGCTTCGCCGACGAAGCCTGCGCATCGGCATTACCTTGAATGCGCACCATCTTGCCGGAGATGGTGAAGCTGCCGGAGGTCGCCGCCAACTGCGAGTTGAAGCTTTGGTAGTTGAAATCGCCCAGCACCAGGAAGCTGCCGGGAACCTTGCCGCCCAGCGAGTATGTGGTCGTGCCACTGGTCGTATCCGGGTTGGCGCCACCCATCAGATTGGCGTAGGTCAACTGGAGCCAAGCGTAGCTCATTTCCTTCCCGGCCAGAGCGGCAGCAGCATCGGTGACGCCGCCTTCGCCTGTTGTGGCCGAATTGATGATGCCATCTTCATTGCCGTCGAAGGTCGTTTGGGCGCCCGTACCGCCGGTCAGCAGCGAGGCCTTATAATCGCCGGGATAAAAGCCGTAGGTGTCCTGGAAGGTTGCCACCGCGGCCTTGATCGAGTCGATCTGCGCGACCTGGGTCTTGACGCGGCCATTGTTAACGATTTCCTGGCCCTTCAGGATGCCGCCGACGATCAAGCCAATGATCACCAGCACGATCGCCATTTCCACCAGCGTGAAGCCGCGCTGCGCGTCGCGCTGCAGCACTCCTTCGCCCTGACGGCCCCTCAGAAATGCATGCAAACCCATGGTAACGCTCCAAATTCCGAGTTTTCGATAGCCCCCGAGTCGCTGGACTTGATATCATCGCCCCAGCCCGATCTCTCATACCTCATTTTAAGGAGGAATGGAACATTTCAATGTGGCAAATAAGTCGGAATTTGGCTTGTTTCTGCCACATTCGGGAACTTGGTCCCATTTTTTTATAGTTAAAAATAGGGATATCGTGAGCTCAAAAGTGCCACCGTCGGAGTCTGGTTCTCCAAGGCCAGAGGGCACAAAGAACGAGCAGAGCGGAACGCCTGCACCCTCTCAAACCATTGCTTCACCATCCCTTGCGGCGAAGGTGATGGGGGCTCTTTTCTTGAACCGATGGGTATTGAACCGGGTCAAACATCCTGTTGCTCGCGATATGCTGGCCGATCTGGCGCGCGAGATGGTGCCGGGTGGCGGAACTGCCCAGCCGCCGCGGCAGGGCGTGCCTGCGGAGATCCAGGTCCGGCCTGCATCTTTGCAGGCCGATCCTCAAATTCTTCCTTTGCTGGCCCGCTGCGTGCGGGAAAACCAGATGGGTCAATTCGCCCGGGCGGAGGCGACCGCTCGCGCCATACTGGATGGAGCGCCTCAAGAGGCTGAGGGATGGGTCGGTCTCGGTATGGCGCTTGGCGGGCTCGGCGACCGTTCCGGTTCGCTGGCCGCATTTCAGAAGGCCGTCGAGTGCGATCCGAGCCTCGCGAATGCCCGGTACAATTTTGCTGTGGCCCTTTTCCAGATTGGCCGTTTCGGTGAAGCGGAACGGGAAGCCGAGGCGGCGATCGCATTGCGGTCCGAAATCCCTGAACCTCACCAATTGCTCAGCGACGTGCTCGAGCAGGAAGGGCGTCTCGTGGATGCGGCTGCCGCAATCGCGAAGGCGGTCACTTTGCGGCCTAAAGATCCCGATATCTTGAATCGGATGGGATCGGCGCTTCTCAAGCTCAATAAGCTCGGTGAGGCAGCTGCGGCCTACCGTACCGCCCTCGGTGTCAGGGGCAACTTCGCCGAAGCACATTTCAATTTGGGAAGAACACTGCGTCTGTCCGGCAAGGTTGAGGAGGCAGCGGAGTCCTTCCACCGGGCGCTGCGCGCCGGCCCGGATTGGGCCAACTATGCGCAGGCGCTATCAGAGCTGATGTACTGTCGGCAAATCCTTTGTGACTGGACTCATTTGGAGTCGAATGAGCGCAAGTGGCGCCAGGCAGACCGCCAGGCGAAGGCGGAAGCGTCGCCCTTCGAAGTAACCGTCCGCAAATCGTCGTTGTCGGAGCAGCAACGACACGCGCGCGCCTTCGTGCGCTCGAATACCCATCGGGTGGCGCCGTTCCCGCCCAGACTGGTGGCCCGCCACCGCAAAATCCGGCTGGGGTATCTTTCGGCAGATTTTCAAATGCACGCGACCAGCATCTTGGTCGCTGAATTGTTCGAACAGCATGATCGAGGCCGGTTCTCGGTAACGGCCTACTCATACGGGTCCAATGACAACAGCGAGATGCGCGCCCGACTGGTACGGGCTTTCGACTCTTTCGTTGATCTCCGCGATGCCTCCCACCAGGACGCGGCCCGTCGCATCCGCGACGATAGCATCGACATCCTGATCGACCTCAAGGGGCACACCAAAGACGCTCGGATGCAAATCACCGCGTTCCGGCCCGCGCCGATTCAAGTCAACTATCTCGGCTTTCCCGGCACGATGGGCGCTCCCTTCATCGACTACATCATCGCCGATCCGTTCGTGGCGCCTATGGAGCACCAAGCCTTCTTTGACGAGCGGATCGTGCACCTTCCGGACAGTTATCAGCCGAACGACAGTAAACGGCAGATCGCGACGCGGGCCTCATCCCGCTACGAGCATCACTTGCCGGAAGATGCCTTCGTGTTTTGTAGTTTCAACCGGCCCTACAAGATCACGCCGGAAATCTTCGACATCTGGGCCCGGCTCCTGAAGGACAGCCCTGGCGCGGTGCTCTGGCTTCTTCAGGGTGGCGAAACCGTGTCGGACAACCTGCGGCGCGAAGCTGCAGCGCGCGGGATTTCGCCGGAGCGGCTGGTTTTCGCGCCGCACATGGCGCTGTCCGAACACCTTGAGCGCCACCGCCACGCGGATCTGTTTCTCGACACACTGCCGTGCAATGCGCACACGACGGCGAGCGATGCGCTGTGGGCAGGCCTCCCATTGCTGACTTGTGCGGGAGAGACCTTTGCCGGCCGGGTCGCCGGGAGCCTTTTGCGTGCCGTCGGCTTGCCCGAACTGATCACGTTGGATTTGCCCGCCTATGAAGCCTTGGCTCTCGACCTCGCCCGATCGCCCGTGCGATTGCAGGGGCTCAGGCAGCGGCTGACCGCCAATCCCCGGGCACTCCCATTGTTCGACTCCGTCCGCTATACCCGCCATCTCGAGGCGGCCTTCACGCAGATGTACGATATCTGGGCCGGCGGAAAGCCGCCGGAAGCCTTTGCCGTCGACGCGTAGCGCCTCGCGCAACAGAGCCGTTATTTCGGCTCCGGCGGATTTTGAGGCGTCTGACCGGTCTGGTCGTGGCCTTCGAGTCTTTTATTGAGATCGCTGACGGCCTTGTTGATCGCGGCGATGTCTTCCGGTGATATTTTGGCCAAGGCTTCCTTCGCCGCGGCTTGGTCGCCAATGAAGTAGTACAGGCGCACCGGCAGTATGCGCACCCAGGGCGGCACCGACCGATCCTGCAACTCGGGCGATTGAAGATCTCTGGCGGCCTGACGGATCAGAGGCGTGTTTTGCAGTCTGGTCTTGGCCGTATCGGCATTCCAAACCAGCCATTGCCATTCCCTCGCCGGATCGCTCAGGCCGACACGGCGGAGATAGGAAACGATCTTGAGAACACGGCTGTGGCTGGGATCGACAGCATCGGTGATATTGCCGAAGTATCGCGCCGCCAGGAAACGCGGATATTCCGATCGTTGGTCGTTCATCTCGTCCAAGGTTTCGAGCCAGTCGACGACGCGATCGTAATCGTAGTTGCGCAAAGGCTTCATCCGTCCACCGCCGTCTCCCACTTCCTGCATCCAGCGGCCGAGATAGCGGAAGAGGAATTCATCATCGCCGAAGGCGAGCGCTTTCAGCGTCGTGGCGGAAGGGGCCGGCGGCATTTCTTCAATGGCGGGTCGAAGATGACTGATCGAATGGGAGAAAAGGACCTGGGCCGCGGCCAGCAGTGCGAACAACGTCCAAGGCAGGTAGGAGCGTCGGGCTGGCGTCACGATTCAGAACCGTCGGACGCGCAGATCGCGCACAGTGGCGGTCACCAGCAAGGGGACATAGATCGCCGTCTGGAGGAGAAGGATGCCGATGCCCCATCCGCCGCCCAGACCGCTGACCAGCCACCGGCTCTGACCGAACAGATCGAGTCGCGGCATGATGCTGGCGATGACGTGCATCACCGCGCTGGTCCCCGCGTATATCCCTTCATTGGCGCTGGCCCCTGTACCCGAAACGGCGATCGCGAGGAAGAACGAGGCCGTGCGTCCCAGGACATAGAAGCCCAGGGAGACCACGACGGCGGTCGTGGCACTGCGCAACGCCATAGCGGCGAACAGCGCCATGGCCACGAT
>CAZNZI010000301.1:0-2628 GCA_964577475.1 uncultured Rhodospirillaceae bacterium | reverse complement strand
CCAGCCGGTCCTTCAATTCGGAACGCGGCACCACCATGTCCACCATGCCGTGCTCCAGCAGATATTCGGCGCGCTGGAATCCCTCGGGCAGTTTCTCGCGGATCGTGTTCTCGATCACGCGCGCACCGGCGAACCCGATCTGCGCGCCCGGCTCGGCGATATGGATGTCGCCCAGCATCGCGAAGGAGGCCGTGACGCCGCCGGTGGTCGGATCGGCCAGGATCACGATATAGGGCAGGCCCTTTTCCTTCACCTTGTCGACGGCGACCGTGGTGCGCGCGAGCTGCATCAGCGAGAGCGCGCCTTCCTGCATCCGCGCGCCGCCCGAAGACGGCACCACGATCAGCGCGGCTTCCTGCAGCACGGCCAATTCGGCCGCGGCCAGGATGCCGTCGCCGACGGCGATGCCCATCGAGCCGCCCATGAATTCGAAATTGAACGCGGCCACCACCGCCGGGATGCCGCCGATGCGGCCATGGGCGACCAGCAATGCATCCTGTTCGCCCGTCTTGGTCTGGGTGTCCTTCAGCCGTTCGGTGTAGCGTTTCGAGTCGCGGAACTTCAGCGGATCGGCCACCGGCTTCGGCAGTTCGATGCGCTGGTACTTGCCCTCGTCGAACAGCATGTCGAGCCGCTTCTTGGCGGGCAGGCGCAGGTGATGGCCGCAATGGGGGCAGACGAAGAAGGTCTTCTCGATGTCGCGGTGGAAAATCATCTGGCCGCATTGCGGGCACTTGTCCCACAAATTTTCCGGCACCTCGCGCGGCGCCGAGGTGACCAGGCTCTGGATTTTCGGGCGGACGAAATCGGAGAGCCAACTCATGCGACCACCTCTTTCTTCACCCCACGCACGCCTTTCGCGAGCGAGCCGACGAAACTGTGAACCTTGTCGGCCAGTCCCGGCTTCGCTTTGCCATCGGCATCAAGGTTCTCTGCGATCGCGCTGACGATGGCCGAGCCGACCACGGATGCATCGGCCATCTCGCCCACCTCGGCGGCCATGGCCGGTGTCTTGATGCCGAAACCGACAGCGATCGGCAGTTTGGTGTGGCGGCGGATGCGTGCGATCGACGCGGCGATCGCCGTGTTGTCGGCAGACGCGGTGCCGGTGATCCCGGCGATCGAGACGTAATAGACGAAGCCCGAGGCGTTGCCGAGTACGGCCGGCAGGCGCACATCGTCGGTGGTCGGTGTCGTCAGTACGATGAAGTCGATCCCGTTGGCGCGCGCGGGCTTCACCAGCTCCTGCGCTTCCTCGGGCGGCAGGTCGACGATGATCAGCCCGTCGACGCCGGCCGCCTTCGCGTCGGCGCAGAACTTGTCGACGCCCATGATATAGATCGGGTTGTAGTAGCCCATCAGCACGATGGGGGTCGCGGTGTCCTTGGTGCGGAACTGCTTCACCATGTCGAGCGTTTTGGCGAGCGTCGTGCCCGCCTTCAACGCGCGCAACCCGCCCGCCTGAATCGCCGGACCATCGGCCATCGGATCGGTGAAGGGCATGCCGAGTTCGATGATGTCGGCGCCTGCAGCCGGCAACCCGTCGAGGATCGCCTGCGACGTCGCGATATCGGGATCGCCCGCTGTCACGAAGGTAACGAGACCGGGACGGCCTTCGGTCTTCAAGGCTTCGAAGCGCGCAGCAAGGCGGCTCATGAGCGCACCTTGACCGTGCGGCCTTCATGGTTCGAGACGGCCGCAAGGGCGGCCTCCTCACCATGAGGACAACAGAACATCCTCATCCCGAGGAGCCCCGAAGGGGCGTCTCGAAGGATGGGCCGCGAAAAAATCGCTAGCGCGTTCATGTCAAACCTTGCCCGCGCTTTTCCATCGCGGCCATCACACTGGCGAGATCTTTGTCGCCGCGGCCCGAGAGACAGACGACCAGAACATGATCGGGCCCCAGCTCTGGCGCGACCTTGGTGGCGTGCGCAATGGCGTGGCTCGATTCGAGCGCGGGGATGATGCCCTCCAGCCGCGTGGTGGCCAGGAACGCATCGACCGCTTCGTCGTCGGTGGCAGAGACGTATTGCACGCGGCCTTGATCGGCCAGCCATGAATGTTCGGGTCCGACACCGGGATAGTCGAGACCGGCCGAGATCGAATGCGCCTCGTTGATCTGCCCGTCGGCATCCATCAGCAGATAGGTGCGGTTGCCGTGCAGCACGCCGGGCCGTCCGCCGGTGATCGAGGCCGCATGCTTGCCGCTCTCGATGCCGTGGCCCGCGGCTTCGACACCGACCAGCTTCACCGAACGGTCGTCGAGGAAGGGATGGAAGATGCCCATCGCATTCGACCCACCGCCGATACAGGCGATGATCGAATCGGGCAGGCGGCCTTCGGCTTCGATGATCTGGCTGCGTGCTTCGTTGCCGATCACCGATTGGAAGTCGCGCACCATACTGGGATAGGGATGCGGACCGGCCACGGTGCCGATCATGTAATAGGTGTCGTCCACATGGGCGACCCAGTCGCGCAGCGCGTCGTTCATCGCGTCCTTGAGGGTCGCGGCGCCCGAGGTCACCGGCTTCACCGTGGCACCCAGCAGCTTCATGCGCTGGACGTTGGGCGCCTGCCGTTCGATATCGACCGCGCCCATATAGACGATGCATTCCAGACCGAACAACG
>CAZNZI010000300.1:0-2202 GCA_964577475.1 uncultured Rhodospirillaceae bacterium | reverse complement strand
GCGCCAGCGATCCGCGCCGCGCCTGGATCATCCGCAGCGCTTCAGGCAATTGCGCGGCCTTGATCTCGGGATGATGCACCTTCGCGATCAGCGGCAGGATCGCGGCCGGCTCGGCATCGCGCAGCGCGATCCAGCCCGACGCGCCGAAACGCCGGGCGAGGGCCAGGTACGCCTCCCATGAGACGTCGTCCTGGGTGCGCGAACTGATCACGCCCTGGATCAACTGGCTCAACGGATCGAAGCGCAGGAAGTCCGGCGGCGATCCATAGGCGTCGTGCAACCGCTGATCGGCCTCGGCGATCAGCGACGGTCCCGGCAAAGCGAGCGAAAGCTGCATGGCCGTTCTCCCCTCTCCCAAAGGCAGAATGCCAAGAACAAAACACGAACAAAGCTAGCGCCGGCCCGAGCGGTTGTCGAGCACTATCGAAAGCGACGCATAGGCCGAAATGCGCCGACACATTTCGACATGCTTCGCCATGGATCGGTGCGATTCGCGCGAAAGCGGGTTCAACTCGCACCGGCACACTCTGTTCCAAGCGGCGAAAAGCGCCGCACCGGATCTAAACAGAGGTGGGTTTCATGTCGGCGTTTGCGAATTTGAAGATCGGGGCGCGTATCCGCGGCGGGTTTGCCGTCGTGCTGGTACTGCTGGCCGCATTGGCCGTCGTCGCCATCTACGGGGCCGAGTCGGAAAGCGGGACCTTCCGGCAGACGACCGACCTCAACACCACCAACAACACGCTCGACGACATCGCGCTCTCTTTCGCGCGGGCCCGCCAATACACGACCGTGTATCTCGCCGGCAGCGCCGGCAACGACGAGGCCGCCGCCGAAATCAAGAAGTACCAGGACAAGCTCGGCAAGCTGCTGCCCGAGGCTATTGCCGAAGCTCCCAATGCCGAGATCAAGGGCAACCTGCAGAAGATGAGCGATCTGGTCGGCAGGTTCTTCGTCGCCTTCGACAAGATCAAGGACCTGACGGCGAGCCAGGCCAAGCAGACCGATGCGATGGTGAAGTTCGGCCCGAAGATGCATGCCGATCTCGCCGAGATCATGAAGACCGCAGCGGGCGACGGAAACCTGAAAGCCGCGGCGCTGGCCGGTATCGCCAACGATTCGCTGATGCTCGCCCGCCAGCAGGTGTCGGGCTATGTGGGCAACCACACGCAGCAGGCGGTCGATATCGTGCGCGCGCAGCTGCCGCAGTTCGACAAGGACATCGATGCGGTCACTGCCGCCTTGTCCGATGCCAAGCTGAAAGCGCTTGCCGCCGAAGCCAAGTCGATGGCGCCGCAATATCTGGCCGCCTTCAACGTGGTCGTCGCCACCGACGAGCAGAAGACGAAGCTGAGTGCCAATGAGCTCGACCAGAACGGCACGACGCTCGGCACCCTGATCGACGATACCGGCAATGCCTTCGATACGCTGATCGAAACGGTCGCCACGGGCACCTATCGCGAGATCGCCTGGAGCATCCGCGTGTCGATCGCGCTCTCGGTGATCGCCATGGGCCTGGGCATCTTCATCGCCTGGTCGACCGCGCGCAGCATCGTGCGCCCCGTGGTCGGCATGACCGACACCATGAGCGCGCTGGCCGGCGGCAACAAGACCGTCGACGTGCCGGCGCGCGACCGCAAGGACGAGGTCGGTCTGATGGCCCAGGCCGTTCAGGTGTTCAAGGACAATATGGTCAAGGCCGATGAGCTGGCCGCCGCCCAGGAGACCGAACGGGTCGCCAAGGAAGAGCGCACCAAGCGCGTCAATGCCCTGACCGCCGAATTCGATGCGGCCATCGGCAGCGTGGTGCAGACCGTCTCGGCCCAGGCAGGCCAGATGGAGGCCTCCGCTCAATCCCTCTCGACCACAGCCGAAGAAGCCACCAAGCAGTCAGCCACCGTCGCCGCCGCGTCGGAACAGGCCTCGGCCAACGTCCAGACGGTCGCCTCGGCCACCGAGGAACTCTCTTCCTCGATCGCGGAGATCAGCCGGCAGGTGGCGCAGTCGAGCCGGATTGCCTCAAGCGCGGTCTCGGAAGCCGAGAAGGCCAACCAGATGGTGCATGGCCTGGCCGATGCGTCGCAGAAGATCGGCGCCGTGGTTGCACTCATCACCGACATCGCCAACCAGACCAACCTGCTGGCACTGAACGCGACCATCGAAGCGGCCCGCGCCGGTGAAGCCGGTAAGGGTTTTGCCGTGGTG
>CAZNZI010000299.1:0-2739 GCA_964577475.1 uncultured Rhodospirillaceae bacterium | reverse complement strand
CACCATTGGCTTTGGCGACGATTTCCGAGAGCTCGCGCGCATTCGACAGCGCCTTCTCGAACGCTACTTTGGTCATCTCGGTCTGTTTGGCAACCTTGTCCTGCGGCGACGTACCGCCATTGGCCATTTCGCGGCCCGCCGAAGTGCTTTCTTCGATCGACTGCTTGATGATCTCGGCCTGACGCTTGAACACGGCCTGCATGCCCTCCAGCGCCAGCTTGTTGGCCTGGGTGAGCGCTTCCATATTCTTGCGCTGCGACGACATCAGCGCCTGCATGTCCACGCCCGGCGCCTGGAAATTGCCGAACATCTTGGTCATGTCGACGCCGGGGATTTGGAAATTGCCCCACATCTTGGTGAAGTCCATGCCATTTCCCATCTTCGCGAAATTCCCCATCTTGCTGACGTCCATCATCTTGGTGAAATCGAAGAACTTGCTGACGTCAAAATCGAACGGGGACTTAGGCATGTCGGCCATGGCGATTCCTCCGCCCCCGGAATAGGAGGCGTGACAAGATTAGGCCTGTGGACAAACCCGGTCAACCGCTATTGCTGCAATGCAGCAAATGCGTCTTTTAGGCGGAATTGCCGGGAGTTAGCCGGCCAGTTCCTTCGATCGCGCCGTGGCTGCGGCGATCGCTTTGATCATCAACTCCGGCATGCCGGCCGCCGCACGTAAAACTTGCAGAGCGGCAAAGGTGGTACCACCCGGGCTGGTGACATTTTCGCGCAGCTTGTCCGCCGGTTCAGCCGAACGATGAAGCAGTTCGCCCGATCCTGCCACCGTGGCCCGGGACAGCCGCTCGGCCAGGGGCCGCGGCAGACCGGCGGCAACCCCCGCCTCGGCCATCGTCTCGGCCAGCAGAAAGACATAGGCCGGCCCGCTGCCCGAGAGCGCGGTGACGGCATCCATCAGCGCTTCGTCCTCGACCCATTCGACCTGGCCGACGGCGGCCAGCAGACGGCCGCAGGCCTCGCGCTGGTCGTTCGACACTTTGGCGCTGGGCACCGCGACGGTGATGCCACGCCCGATGGCGGCCGGCGTGTTGGGCATGGCGCGGACGACCGCCGTCCCCTCGCCCAGGGCTTTGGCAAAGGATTTGAGCGTCCGCCCGGCGGCGATCGACAGAAAGACCGCAGGCTTGTAATGCGCCAGCGGTGGCAGGGTCGCGTCCATCTGCTGCGGCTTGACCGCCAGCACCACCACATCGGGCTCGAAGCCCGCCGGCACGTCGCCGAGGGCCTTCACCACGCGCAACCCGTCGCGCGGCGCGACAGGTGCCATGGGTTCGATGACGACGATGTCGGCGGGGGCGCTGCCGCGCTCGAGCCATCCCTCGAGCAACGCACCGCCCATTTTGCCGCACCCCACCAGGAGGATGCGGGTCACGCTTCCCCGACGGTATCGAGCAAGGCGGCCTGGATGGCATCATCCGCCGACTTGCCGCCCCAGATGACGAACTGGAATGCAGGGTAGAAACGCTCGCACTCGCTGAGCGCGATATCGACGAGATCCTCGATCTGCTCGCTGCTCGCTTGCCCGTTGCCGCGCATGAGAATGGCGTGGCGGAACATCGGCACACCCTCATCGGCCCAGAGACCGAAATGGCCGAGCCAGAGCTTTTCGTTCACTTGCGCGAGGAGGTCATGGGTCTCGCGGCGCTTGGCCTGCTGGACGCGCATGTCGAAGGCGCAGGTGAAATGCAGTGCGCCGGCATCCTGGCGCCAGGCGAAATAAAGACTGTAGTCGCACCATTTTCCGGGAACTTCGACCGCCATCTCATCTTCGTTGCGGCGATCAAACGCCCAATCGTTAGCGGACACGACTTGTTCAACGACATCGAGGGGATTCGCCCCCGAGGTTTCTTCAACAGCTACCGAAATGGTCATTCCGAGGGCCCCCTAGGCCGTCGACACAGGGCACCGAGTGTGCCTATCGATTGTAGGCAGCGCTTAGCTCGGTACTAAGGGTAGGGTACAGAGGCCTGATTCAACACGCAAGTGTTGAATGCCTCCGGACCCAAAATTCCGGTGCAAAACTTTTCTGACAAGCCGAGTCGGGCGCTGCCCGGCGCGGAATCGATTCAGTTTTCAGGCGGAGTCTGCGGCCGGAAATCGTGACGCTGCTCACCGGCACCACTCGACGACGCACCATCGACTTCGAGTGCCGCAACCCGCGCAGCCAGCGCCGCCTGCTCTTCGCGCGCCTTCGCCAGCATCACCTGCATCGCGTCGAATTCCTCGCGCGTGACCAGCTTCATTTTCGAAAGCAGCGTTTCCATATGTTGACGCATCTGCGCTTCGAGTTCCGTCTTCAGCGCACCGAACGCATTGAAGGCACCACCGGCCAAGCGGGCGAAATCGTCGAAGAACTTGTTCTCGGTTTGCATGGCATCACCACGTGAAAGGGTTCGGACCACCGGCCCATCCAATATGGGGGGCGGAATCGAGCGGGGCAACCATGCCGAAGTTGCAATGGTCGGCCAATCATTAGCATGCTAACTATTAGCACATGAATAAAACTGAACTTCGTCGCGACGTTGGCTTCGCCATCGCCGAAGCCAAGCGCTTGGCCACGCAGGCGATGGACAAGCGCATGCGGCCACTGGGCCTCAGCCAGGCGACCTGGCGTGCCCTGTTCCACCTCGACCGCCACGGCGAAGGCGTCACCCAGCGGGCGCTGGCCGAGAACATGGGAATCGAGGGCCCGACCCTGGTGCGCCTGCTCGACAACCTCGA
>CAZNZI010000298.1:0-4922 GCA_964577475.1 uncultured Rhodospirillaceae bacterium | reverse complement strand
GTCGGCGTGACGAAGCCGGACAGCACGTTGAGCAGCGTCGTCTTGCCCGCGCCATTGGGACCGATCAGCCCGACAATTGACTCGTCGAGCCGCACGCTGAGGGCGTCGATGGGGCGGACACCGCCGAACTGAACTGTGAGGTTGTCGATCTCGATCATGGCGCGTCAGTAATACGCTGCATGGGGTTTGGGAAACCGGCGGTCGATGCGGTCGCGCCACGGCAACACACGCGGATAGAGCACGAGTTCGAGGCCGACCTTCGCCGCCAATGCGAGCAGCACGTTTGCCACCGCGGAGAGGTAATCGACATCGAAGACGCCTGAGGCGACCCACGCAACGAATAGCGCGATGAATGTCCAGTTGAGGGCGCGCTTGATCAGCCGGTGGTCGGGCAGCCAACCCCTCGCTTCCATCCAGGTCGCGAGCGCCAGCGACAAGCGGGCCTCCCGCTCCTCGGCCCAGTCCTGGATGTTCTTGCCGAAGAAGCCGAGCAGCATCCAGCAGACACCGGGGATCGCCATGCGGAAGAGCAGCGCGACCAGCGCGATGAAAAAGGCGCCGCCGAAACTGTTCCAGTCGAGCGCCTGGAAGACGAAGCCGAGGAGGATGGCGACCAAGCCCCAGGTGATGGTGCCCTCGACGATGCGGCTGACGCGCACAAATTTGTAGAAATCGGCGAGTTGTCCTGCCAGGCCCTTGCGCCCTTGGATCAGCGAGATCAGCAACGCGAACCCATAGAACGCATTCGCCAGATTCCCGTCGACCCCGTGATCGTTCAGGAGCGCCGGCAAGGCCCGCATCAACAGCCCGGAGAAGACCGCGCCCATCCAATGGTAGGAACCGCCCACGGCCGTGAGTGCGAAGGCGAGAATCGACTGGCTGGTCGGGAACCCGGTGTCGTCGAGCTGACCGTTGAGACCCGCGAGCAGGCCACCGGCCAGACCGGCGAGAAAACCGCCCAGCGTGAAGGCCCAGGCTTTATAACGCACGACGCTGACGCCGGCGGCCAGGGCTGCCGCCTCGCTCTTGCGGATCAGCGCCCAGGCGCGTCCGGGCATGGTGGCGCGCTGCCATTCGATCAGCGCGAGACTGCCCGCGAGCCAAACCAGTGCATAGCGGAAATAAGCGGCGTCGCTGTGCGCGATCCAGGGCCGCTCGATCAGCTTGCGCTGGCCGGCCACGATCTTGCCGGTAAAGCCTGTCCCGCCATCGGGAAAGCCGATCGCGCTCACCACCACTTGGAACGCAGCGGCGACCATCAGGGTCAGCAGCGCCAGGTAGAGGCCGCGCATGCGCAAGGCGGGCAAGCCGACCAGCAGGCCGAAGATGCCGGCGGTGAAGGCACCGAGGATCAGGCAGATTTCGAACGGCCAGCCGAAACCATGCACCAGCCGCAGACAAACCCAACCACCGACCCCGCACAGCGCGAACTGGGCCAGCGACACCATGCCGAGCTGTCCGTAGAACAGCCCGACCGTGCCGGCGACGATCGTCAGGCAGGCCATGGTCGTGAAGGAGTTGAGCCAATAGGCCGACAGCAGCGAGGGGCCGATCACAAACACCACCCCGAGCACGATCAGGATCGGGCGTATCCGCTGGAAGGGTGTGCCTGGAGGCGTATCGGGTTTGTCTTTTTCGCGCGCCATGGCCTATTCCAGATGCCGGTTGTCGCGCGACAAGCCGATGCCGCGGCGCTGATACCAGAGGATCGCCAGGATCGCGACGAGGAAGGCCGCTGCCGAGCCGTAGCGCGAGATCGTCGGGAACAGCGCGGTGAGCGCTTCGATCACCCCGATGGCGATGCCGCCGAGGACCGTGATCCAAAGAGATGTCAACCGCCCCACGACTGCTGCCGCCAAGACGGGTATCACCAGGAAGGTGATGACGATCGGGTTGAGGCGCACCATGTTGCCCATGAACAACCCGGCGATACCGGAAAACAGCCCGGCAATGGTCCAGGCCCAGGTGTCGACGCGCTTCATCCGCACGCCCAAGAGCGCGCTGAGATTGCGGTTGCTCTGGAGTGCCCGCATGCGCAGGCCCAACGGCGTCTTCGAGAGCAGCAGCGCCATCGCACCGGTCATGACCAGGGTCAGGATCAGCGCGAGAAGCCGCGTATAGCTGATCAGGCGGCGCCCGTTGACGTCGAAGCCGCCGCTATCCGTGGGCAACACCAGACGCCGCGGATCGTCGCCCCAATACCATTGCGCGATACCCATGATCATCAGGGCGAAGCCGAGCGTGGCCAAAGCCCGCACGATCCGGTCCTGATGAGTCAAAGTTGGCGCGATGAAGCGGCCATAGGCCCAGGACAGCGCCGTTGCTCCCCCGATCCCGACCACCCAACCGATCCAGTCGTCGTAATCCATGTCGATCACCTGCCAGCACAGCATGGCCGCCAGGCCGCCCAAGGCGCCCATGGCGAAATTGACCACGCCGCTGGCCCGGTACAGCACCACCACACCCACGCTCGCGAGGGCATAGATGGCGCCGACACTGACGCCGACGATGAGGAAGGGAAGGATCTGCTCCATCGCGCCGACTCGTCAGTTCACCAATCCGCCCTTGGCTTCAAGAGCCGTCACATCGGCAAGATCGGCGTCCTTCGACTGGAAGCACTCCGTCAGCGTCTTGAAGCCGCCACCGGTGATCTGCGCGATGCGGCCGGTGTGATTGCCCTGATGGCGATCGCCGGGGCCGAAGTACCAAGGGGCGCACAGCATGTCGGTCTTGAACGCATGGACGGCCTTGAAGGCCTCGAACGTCGCCTTGCGGTCGATCGGTCCCTTGATGCTGAGAAGCGCCTCGGTCGCAACGCGCGCCGCGAGGTGACCGGCCTGCGAGAAGGAGTCGATCGGATCCTTGCGGTCGCCGTACTTCTCCATGATCGCTTTCCAGTTCTTCATGTCGGGCGAATCCTTGTCGAGCGGCTCGAGCTCCATATGGACGTAGAGCTTGCCGTCCCAATACTTGCCGGCCGCCTTGGGCATCTGGGCGTGATAAGCCGAGGTCGGCAGACCCCATTTGGCGGACTTGCCGAGATCCTGCTGTTCGGCGGCGGTCAGGATCGGCAGCATCATGCCGCGCGGCATGCCGAGCACCACGGCATCGGGTTTGGACGCGGCGATCTGCAAGGCGATCGCGTTGCCGTCGAGCTTGCCCGGATCGAAGATCACAGTGTTCGACGCCACGCCATTGGCCTTGGCGAAAGTTTCGACGCCGTTGCACACCCAATCGCCAAAACCCGGGATGCCCGGCGCGACGCAGGTGATGCTCTTCGATTTGAAGGTCTCGATGATGTACTGCGCTGCGCCGAGGGTCGACAGGCGCGGGCCCTCGTTGAACGGCGCATAGTTCTTCGCATAGAAGCAGGCGCGCGGAACGCCGACGCCGGCGATCACGGCCACGCCCTCGTCTTCATAGAGTTTGTTGTTGGCGCCGCATTCGACGAAGCTGGTCGAACCGACCGCACCGACGATCTTGGTGTCCTTCACCAGCTTGCTGGCTGCCTGCGCCGCCACTTCCGGATTCCAGGTGTCGTCCTGCACCGTATAGACGATGGGACGGCCGTTGATGCCGCCATTGGCGTTGACGCATTTGAAATAGGCGTCGGCCGAACGTGCGGCCGAGGAAAAGTCTTCCGGCCCGGTCTTGCCGACGATGGCACCGAGCTGGATCGGCTCACCCGTGGCCTTCTTGCCGTTGCCCATGCCGCAATGATCCTCGGCCCGAGCGCCCAGGCTCGTTCCCACCAGAAGCAGCGCCGCGGCGCCGACGATGAAATGCAGTCTCATGTGTGTCGTCTCCTCACCCTTTTCTTTTCATCCCTTGTGCGACCCGTGCCGCAGGCGGGATGTAAGCCCCACGGCAAATCCCCACTCAGCTCGCCGAACCGGCGAGTCCATGCAGCCCCGGCGTACGCAGGCGCAGCACATCCTTGTGCCGCAGCCCGTTGTCGCGCAGCGATCGCTTGGGATCGGGCCGCCACGCGGCGCCCGACCTGAACCACAGCGCCGCGTTCCAATCGATCCGCGCGAAGTCGGGATGGTCGCCGTAGACGCCGGGAAGAATGCGCTCGACCAATTCGCCGAATGGAAGATCGGGCGATGGCGCCAGACAGACCGGCGCGCAGAACATCAGGTGATCGTCCCAGCCGATATAGAGCAGCGGCGCGGGAAAATTCTTCGCGTCGTCGCGGGCCGGCCAGGTGTATGAACCGATCGCGCTCACGCTCATGTCGCGACCTCGCTGACCTGGACGCGCCACCCGGCGAAGTTGCTCTGATCGGCCGAGCCCTCGAAGTCGAGATTGTCGGTGCCGTTCTCCAGCTTGTAGTGCGCGAGCACGGACGGCAGAGGCTCGAAGCCCGGCTGGGTCGGATCGGCGCCCGGCGCGAAGCAGTGCCCTTGGTGGATCTGGTGCACCGGCAGCCAGGCTTGGACGTATTTCTCTGGCTCGGCCATGAAGATCGATCGGCAATGCTCGCTGCAGAAGTGATACTTCGCGTTGTCGTAGTCCAACTCGCGATAGCAAATCCGCGTGGGGTCGCCCGGCTCGGTGAAGAGCATCGGGATCTGGCAGACCTGGCACAGCATCGGCAGGGTCTTGTTGTAGAAGCGATGGCCCTCTGCTTGACGCGCGCGCCAATGTTCGAAGCGCGGCTGGTAATAACGCTTGAAGCTCGATGGATATTTCTCCGCCAGCCACGCCGTCTCTTCGGCGTCGGGCAGCCAGGTGTGAAAGGCGGCGGCGGCCCCATAGTTGTAGAAGGTGGCCCAGGCTTGATGGCTGATATGGTCCTTGCCCTCGCAGGCATCCTTCCAGCCCTTGGGTTCGCGGATGCCATAGCGGGCGAGGTCCTTGAACAGCGCGCCGCCATTGGCCTCGGCATACATCTCCCAGGCTTCTTTCCAGCTCATCAC
>CAZNZI010000297.1:0-9720 GCA_964577475.1 uncultured Rhodospirillaceae bacterium | reverse complement strand
GCGACCCCAGAGCTGGCCGCCTTGCACCAGTGCCGCGAAGGGCTCCACGGTCCAGCCCTGGCCCACCGGCACGACGTCGGTGTGACCCGCGAAGCAGATGTTGCGCCCCGTGGTGCCCAGCCGCGCGTAGAGATTTTCAATCGGCGGCCGGTTGGCATCGGCGCCGAAGGGGAGCCGCGTGCAGGCGAAGCCAAGCTTGGTCAGCGCCTCGGCCAATACGCCGATCGCGCCCGCATCCGCCGGCGTCACGCTGGGCGCTTTGATCAGCGCTTGGGCGAGAGGCAGCGGATCGGTACTCATCAGTCGCGCAGCAGCTCGTTGATCGACGTCTTGGATCGCGTCTGCGCATCCACGCGCTTCACGATCACCGCGCAGTAGAGGCTGGGGCCAGGCGAGCCGTCGGGCAGATTCTTGCCGGGCATCGTGCCCGAAACCACCACCGAATAAGCCGGCACGCGGCCCATGAAGACCTCGCCGGTCGCGCGGTCGACGATCTTGGTCGAGGCGCCGAGATAGACGCCCATCGAAAGCACGGCGCCGGTCTCGACCACCACGCCCTCGGCCACTTCGGCCCGCGCGCCGATGAAACAGTTGTCTTCGATGATCACCGGGCCGGCTTGCAGGGGTTCCAGCACGCCGCCGATGCCGGCGCCGCCCGACAGGTGCACGTTCTTGCCGATCTGCGCGCAGGAGCCGACGGTGGCCCAGGTATCGACCATCGTGCCCGAGTCGACGAAGGCGCCGATGTTGACGAAGCTCGGCATCAGGATCACGCCCGGCGCGATATGGGCGCCGCGGCGCACCACCGCGCCCGGCACCGCGCGGAACCCGGCGTCCTTGAACCGGTTGTCGCCCCAGCCGGCGAACTTGCTGGGCACCTTGTCCCACCACGAGGCCCCGCCCGGCGCGCCTGCAATCATCGTGTTGTCGTTGAGGCGGAACGAGAGCAGCACGGCCTTCTTGGCCCATTGATTGGCCTGCCAGCCGCTCGCCGTCTTCTCGGCCGAGCGCACCGTGCCGGCATCGAGCTCGGCGAGCACCGCCTCCACCGCCTCGCGCACGGCGCCCTTGGTGGCGGGCGTGATCTCGGTGCGCTTCTCCCAGGCTTGGTCGATGGTGGAAATGATGTCGGCGCTGGCCATCGCGGCTCCTCGTTGCGTCTCTTATATAAAGGTAGCCGCACGATACTGTCCCCGGCCGGGGAGTCAAGGAAGCGGGCTCGTCGGCAAAGACTGCAGTCGGACCGGTCGGCTTTCCGGGTATAAATAAGGGGTCCGAGACCGCAGGGGCGCGCAATCACCCATGGAACCGGCAAGAACATTCGATGCCGTTGCCGCGCTCTACGACGCCGAGCGTGCCGGCTATCCCGATGCGCTGTTTGATGACCTGCGAGACATGGCAGGGCTCAGGCCGGGCGATTGCGCGCTCGAGAGCGGCTGCGGGTCGGGGCAGGCAACGGCGGGCCTGATCGGGTTGGGCCTGGACGTCACCGCCATCGATCCGGGGCCGGCGCTGATCGCGCGGGCGCAGCAGAAATTTGCCGACGCCCCGGTGCGCTTCGCGGTCAGCCGCTTCGAGGATTGGTCCGGCGATGACGGCGCCTTCCGCTTGATCGCCGCCGCCCAGTCCTGGCATTGGGTCGATCCGTCGATCGGTTTGCCCAAGGCCGCGCGGCTGCTCGATGCCGGTGGTTCTCTGGCGATCTTCGGCCACACGCCGCGTTGGTCGGATGCGCTGATGGCGGCCCTCGAACCGATCTATCGGAAGCACGCGCCCGAGATCTGGGCCCCGCCGGGCGAGAACTGGTATCTGCCCGATGGGCCGATCCGCGGGATCATTGCCGCCAGCGGTCTGTTCGAACCGCCCGCGTGTCGCAGCTACCCCTGGACGCGACGCTATACGCCGCCGTCTTTCGCCGCCTATCTGGGCACCGTATCCCGCACCAACAGCCTGCCGCCGGATCGACGCTGTGCTTTTCTGGCCGCGATCGAGGCCGATCTGCCGCCCGATATCGATGGCAACTGGGCCACGACGCTCCATGTCACGCGGGTCAGTGCCCGGGGCGCGCTGAAGTAGCAGCTGAATCAGGCCCTTCATAACGTCCATGTCGCAATTTATTCAGGCTTCGTCAGTTTGCCTTTTCGGCAGTGAATGCCTCGCGGACCGCTGCGATCGGGAACTGGGGAAGGTGCATGGCGACCAGATTGAATGTCTCGTCGGCGAGTGCGCCCATCTCGTCGACAGCGTCGCCGGGTGTGGCCTGCAATAGCCGCCGGATCCGACGCACGAGATTGTCGGGCTTGAGCGGAATGAGGGTTGCCTCCCAGTCCAGCCATTTGTGGAAGGGATGCGGCGTAAAGACGCGGTTTAACCCGAACAGCGCGTCCAGCAGGCCCTGCAGGTTATCCACCAGATCGCGATGCAGGAGCAGCACGTCGTCGCGGGAGACCAGCGTGTCGAGCCGCTTCCGCGACCGAAGAACCAGGCCCTTGGCCACCATCGCCATGGCAAGCGATGTGGGGTAAGTCGAGCATCGGTCGCGCCACGCATCGATCAGACTCTCGCCGCGCAGGGCCTGCCCGTGAAGCAGCGCCGTGATGCGTACCTGAAGCTCGGGCTCTGTGTCGGCGTGCTCGAGCGCGGCGACGAGATAAGAGTCGATCGTGGAGGTCAGAAAACTACCTGTATCCAGCTTAATGCCGTCGATCCGGTAGCCATCCGTCCATTCATGCTCGTCCTGTACGGCGTAGACCCGCTCCCAACCAGAGCCTTCAATCGCCGCTCTGCGCTCGTCTTCGGTGGGTGGCCGATGCCAGTACACGTCAAGCTCGATATCCGAGCAATCGTCAGCCAGACCCCGGGCGACGGAGCCGGCAAGGAGGACCGCGGCCACGGCCGGGTTGGTGGCATACCGTTCAGCCGCGCGCTGCGCAATCGCGCGCCTATATTCGACCGCGTCCGGGCTGTTCATGCCCTGAAATTAGCACGCAAGCTCCGGGCGCCGTAGCGAACTGGCGCCGGCGGCAGCCTGTAAATCGTGGATTTCACGTAGAGAATTCGCCCACGCATAGCTTCCCTGCGCCAACAATTCCTTGACTTCGCAACTGCGAAAGCGCATGAAGACGCCGCACGATTCTCGCGACAGCGCGAAACGCCTTAGGCCTCTCCTCTCTTTGGCCCGCCCGGCGTGAAGTTCCCGAGATAATCGCCTTTAATCCCGCCATGTCCGGCCGCGCTCGGACCCAGCACAAAACTGCCGCTCTGGGCGACAGCACCGCTGGTGCACGTCTGCGCGGCTATGAAAGTGTTTTTCAGTGACTTCTCCTGTTTCGTTTGCCGACCTCGGCGTGATCGAGCCGATTTTGCGCGCCCTCAAGACCGAGGGTTATGAACATCCCACCCCCATCCAGACCCAGGCCATTCCCGGACTGCTCGAAGGCCGCGACCTGCTCGGCATCGCCCAGACCGGCACGGGCAAGACGGCGGCCTTCGCGCTGCCGATCCTCCAGCGCCTGGCCAAGACCAATGTCCGTCCGCAGCCGCGCACCGCGCGCGCCCTGATCCTGACGCCCACCCGTGAACTGGCCGCCCAGATCGGCGACAACTTCCGCGCCTATGGCCGTCATCTTCATCTGCGCCACACGCTGGTGTTCGGCGGCGTCGGCCACAAGCCGCAGATCGATGCGTTGACCCGCGGCGTCGACATCCTGATCGCCACGCCCGGCCGTCTGCTCGACCACATCAACCAGCGCGTCGTCCGCCTCGACCAGCTCGAAGTCCTCGTGCTCGACGAAGCCGACCGCATGTTCGACATGGGCTTTATCCGCGACGTGCGGAAGATCGTGGCGCTCGCCAAGAAAGAGCGCCAGTCGCTCTGCTTCTCGGCCACCATGCCCAACGACGTCGAAAAGCTGGTGCGCGAAGTGCTGGTCGACCCGGTCCGCGTCGAAGTGACGCCCCAGGCGACCACGGTCGAGCGCATCGACCAGCGCGTCTATCACGTCGATGCCGGCAACAAGCGCGCGCTCCTGGGCGAAGTGCTCAAGGACAGCGCGATGTCGCGCGTCATCGTCTTCACGCGCACCAAGCACGGCGCCAACAAGGTGGCCGAGCATCTGGAGCGCAGCGGCGTCGCCGCCGACGCGATCCACGGCAACAAGTCGCAGTCGGCGCGCCAGCGTGCCCTCGACGACTTCAAGCGCGGCAAGGTCCGCGTGCTGGTCGCCACCGATATCGCCGCGCGCGGCATCGATGTCGACGGCATCACCCATGTGGTGAATTTCGAACTGCCGGAAGTGGCGGAAAGCTATGTCCACCGCATCGGCCGCACCGCGCGCGCCGGCGCCGAAGGCATCGCGCTGGCGTTCTGCGCCGGCGACGAGCGTCATCTGCTGCGTGATATCGAGCGCATGATCGGCCTGCAGATCCCCGTGATCGACAGCCATCCGTTCCATGCGGCGCCGGGCTCGCGTCCGGCCTCGGGCCATCGTCCGGCCCAGCATCGCGACAACGGCCATCGCGGCCATGGCGGTCACCGCAACGGCGGCGGCCATCGCAATGACGGGCATCGCCATGGCGGTCCGCGCCAGGATGGTCCGCGTCACGACGGTCCGCGCCAGGACGCTCAACGGGCCGAGGGGCGTCGCCCCGAAGGCCAGCGCCCCGACGCCCATCGGGTCGATGCGCAGCGGACGGAACATCACCGGAGCGAAGCACTGCGCCAGGATAGCGGTTCGCACAACGGTCCGCACAATGGCCAACACAACAGCTCGCGTCCCCAAGGCGAGCGTGGTGGCGAGCAGCGCCAGGAACGCCGCTTCAATGGCAAGGGCCACGCCAATGGTCCGAAGCGCCATCACGGTCCGCGCAACGGGCAAGGCCCGCATCGCGGCCATGGCGGTGGCCAGAACCGTAGCCAGGGCCCGGCGCGCCAGAGCCAGAAACAAGGCGCGTAGTTTCCGTTTCCCTTGAGCGTCACCCCCGCGCAGGCGGGGGTCCATCTCGCCGCATGGACTCCCGCCTTCGCGGGAGTGACGGCTTTTTCGTTACTGCAATCTTGTCTTAAAGAACGCGAGGATCTCGTCGCGCGCGGCGATGGTCGGCTGGCCGGCTTCGTCGATCAGGTGCGCCGTCACCACGCTGTGCGGCTTCGGCACGTGGCGGGCGAAGAAGGGTGCGACGTCCGTATTCGCCGCGCTGTCGGGCAGCACATGGCCGAGGAAGCGATCGCCCAGGGCCGCCGCGTAAGCCGCAAAGCGCTCGGCCCGGCAGAAGGGATCGCCCGCGAAACGATAGGCCTGCACTGTCAGGTCCTCGCGCTCCAGCCGTTCGCGCACGGCCTTGATCTCATCGGGTGCGATCTCGAGACCCGCCGGATCGTCGAGCGGCAGGGTCGGCTGCGACAGTACCGGCGCCAGCACGGCCGGTTCCAGCATCATCGACAGCGCGAAGTTGCCGGTGAAGCACATGCCGATCGCGCCGACACCCGGCCCGCCGCACTCTTGATGCGCCAGCCGCGCGAGCGCCCGCAGCCACACGGTGACGGGGCTCGACTGCCCGGCGCCGAGCACACGGAATTCGGCGCTGACACAGGCACGCTTGAATACGGCCGCACCCTCATCGGCACCGGGCACTGCGCCGTCGCGGCCGAACAGCGAGGGCATGTAGACGGTGAAGCCCGCGTCGCGCACCCAGCGGGCGAAACGCGCCACATGGGGGCTGATCCCCGGCATCTCGGTCATCACGATCACGGCCGGTCCGGACCCCGCGACATGGACCTGCTTCGTCGCACCCTCGAGCATGACCGCGCGGCGCGTGAAGTCGTCGAGCGGATCGTCTTCCTTCATGCTGCGCGTCATTCCTGATCCTTCCCGGCAATGAAGGACTCCAGCAACGGGCGCAACAAGCCGCTCAGCGTGTCCTTCTGGCGCCGGGGCGGCCAATGCTCGGGCTCCAAAGTCGCGCGTGTGCCGACCCCGTCGAGCGCCGCGATCACCGCGTCCGCCGTCTTGCGGAGATGCCGCTGCGCGGGGCGAGGGGAGGCGCACAACTCCGGCAAGATCGCACTCAGCCGGTCCACGAAGGCACTGTAGTGCTGGCGGTGGATCGCCCGCAGCCGCTCATCGGCGATCGCGCGGCCCCAGAAGGCGAGCCACACCCGCCATTCCCGCCGGCACTCTTCGTCGAGCGGCAGGTATTTGCAGACGCGCCCGATGAAGGTGGCAAGATCGGGCGGCGGCGACCCACGGCCGGCATTCATGCGCTCCAAGGTCCGCCGCACGATCTCGGCCAGCGCCGCCTCGATCACCGAATCCTTGCCGTCGAAATAATGCGTCACCGCGCCGGTGGTGACGCGGGCGGCCCGCGCCACATCGCGCAGCCGTGCACCCTCCAGACCGACCTCGTCGATCACATCGATGGCGGCGTCGGCGATCGATCGGCGCTGTGCGGCCGTGTCCACTCGTTTTGGCATAACGGTGATTATGTTAAAATGAAGGAAGGAGTCAAGCCGGGCCGGGCCTTGCTCTGGGCAGGGTCTATGGATGAAAGAGGGTGGCCCGGCCTCTCCACGTCATGCCCGCGCAGGCGGGAGTCCATGCGGCCAATGGCTCCGGCTGCGTCGGAGGTGACGGATCACAATGTAAGAAGGTCGGCCGCTGGACCGGCGAGGCCCGGCGTGCCGCCCGCCAGGCCTATCGGATCGGGATCACCGGCACCGCTTCGAGCCAGCTCACCAGATCGCCGGTGATATGGTCGATATGGTCATAGCCCGGCGGGTCGTTTTTCCAGCGGATATCGTCGGGCTCGCGCACCCAGACCGTGGTCATGCCGAGCGCCGCCGCCGGTTCGAGATTGTGCGGGATGTCGTCGATCATCGCGGCCCGGTCCGGCGCGATGCCGTGACGCGCCACGATGGTGCTGTACCCATTGGTCTCGGGCTTGGGCAACCATTCGCAGTCTTCGACGTCGAATACGGCTTCGAAATGATGGGCGAGTCCGAGCCGGCCCAGCACGTTCGCCGCATGATCGCGCGAGCCGTTGGTGAAGATGATCTTGCGGCCGGGGAGGCGTGCCAGCGCCGCATCGAGGCGCGGCGCCGGGTCGATGCAGGTGACGTCGATCGCATGCACGAAACTCATGAATACATGCGGATCGATACCGCGCTCGACCATCATGCCGCGCATGGTGGTGCCGTAGGTCTTGTACATCCGGCTGCGGTGCAGCTTCGCCTCGTCCTCGCTGACGCCCATCTCCTTCACGATGAAGTTCATCATGTTGCGATGGATCTGCGGGAACACCGCGCTGGCCGAGGAGTAGAGCGTGTTGTCCAGATCGAACAGCCAGGTATCGATGGCCGACAACGGGCCGCGCCGCGTGGCGCCTCCGAGCACAGGATGCGAATCGGACATGGTCATGTAGCAGAGATAAGCGCCCTCAGGGGGTTACCGCAAGCGCGTTCTGTGACGCGGCGGTGACCGGAGAACGGAACGGGATTCTCCCGGGTCAATGGGCCATTTTGAATCCATCCGCATGCCACAAAGCAGTCGAAATAGGCCGGTAGCGTCGCGCCCCATCAATAAGGAAGGCACCCCATGCGCGCCGCACACGACAACGACATGCATCTGGATGACACGCAGGCGGCGCCCCGTCTGACCGGTGCGTTGTTCATGATGATCGTGTTCGTGGCTCTTCTGGCGTTGGCGGTCCCGGCTTCCGCTGCCGATACGCCCGTCGCCAGCGTCGAGCCCCAGGCCCAAACCGCGCAGCCGAAACCGGCCGAAGCGGCCCCGGCCGAGACCTCGAAGCCGGCCGTGCACAAAGCGAAAGCGCATGTTGCAGCGAAGGCGAAGCCCGCGGCGAATCATGTGAAGGCCGCGGCGAAGAAGGCGATCCGCAAAGCCAAGGCTGCCGGGGACAACGCGCAGGTCGGCATGGCCTCGTACTACGCCAAGCACTTCAACAAGAAGAAGACGGCCAGCGGCGAGAAGTTCTCGTCCAGCCTGCCCACCGCCGCGCACAAGACGCTGCCGATCGGCACCCATGTGAAGGTCACCAATCTCCAGAACGGCCAGTCGACCACGGTGCGCGTCAACGACCGCGGGCCTTATAAGAAGGGCCGCGTCATCGACCTGTCGAAAAGCGCCGCCAAGGATATCGGCATGACCCATGATGGTGTCGCGCCGGTGAAGATCGAAGTGGTCGGCCATGACGACAAGCAGGCCTCACCCGCCGCCAACAACGCAGCAGTGAAGCAGGAAGCCCAGAAAGACACGTCACCGAAAGATGCGTCGGCGACTCAAATGACGCCCGATCGGACGGCAACGGCTCCCGCGAAACCCGCATCGACGGAAATGGCCGAGGCCGCCACGCCGGCCCAGCCGGTCGCCGTGCAACCGGCCGCTCCGGTGAAGCCCGTGGCGGCGGAGCCGGAAACCAAGCCCTGGCAGACGCGCTCCGGCCGCCGCTGGTAGCCTGGCGCCGGCGCTATTTAATGTCGCCTTGGGGTGCGGATGTGAGACACTTCGCACACCATGACCGCCACCCGCGCCATCCCTGTCTTCGGTTGCCTGGTCCTCATCGCCCTCGCGATCGCCTGTGCGACCGCAACGCAGGCCAGGGCAGGAGGCGCCGCGCCGCAAGGCTGGTACCAGTCGAAGCTTGGCTGGTTCATGACCGAACGGCTCTCCGAGACCGGCGGCTGCGGCGCCCGTCTCCCGGGTGACGAGATCGACACGCTGCTGCTGCTGAACAAGGATCGCGAGATCATTCTCGCCGGCGGACGGCCGAACTGGCAGATTCCGCATGGGCAGTACGAGGTGACGTTGCAGATCGACGACGCGCCGCCGACGACCGGCAGCGCGACGGCCTTCGGCAACCTGGTCATGGTCCGCGTTCAGGACAAGGCGATGGAACGCCGCCTGCTGCAGGCCCGGGCGCTACGCTGGCATCTGCCGAAGGGCGAGTACCGCGCGGCCGTGCACGACATCGCCGCCGTGGTCGATACGCTCAGGGCGTGCGACACCGCACAGCGCGGGCAGTAGGCGAGACCGCCCCCAGTCACGTCCTCCGTCACGCCGCGTCGCGGCGGATCAGCGTACCGGCGCCGTGGGGCGTGAACAGTTCCAGCAGCATCGCATGCGGCACGCGGCCGTCGAGGATCACCGCCGCATCGACGCCCTGGTCGACCGCTTCGAGGCAGGTCTCGACCTTCGGGATCATGCCACCCGAGATCGTGCCGTCGGCGATGAGGGCGCGCGCTTGGGCCGCCGTCATGTCGGGGATCAGGTTCTTCTGCTTGTCGAGCACGCCCGCCACGTCGGTCAGGAACAACAGGCGCGTGGCGCCGATCGCGCCGGCAATCGCGCCGGCGGCCGTGTCGGCGTTGAGGTTGTAGGTTTCGCCCGCGGAACCGACCGCGGTCGGTGCGATCACCGGGATGATGTCCGACTTGCGCAACTGTTCCAGCACATGCGGGTTGATCTCGGCCGGTTCGCCGACATAGCCGAGATCGAGGATCTTCTCGATATTGGAGTCGGGGTCCTTCTGGGTGCGGCGCAGTTTGCGCGCGCGGATCAGTTGCGCATCCTTGCCCGAAAGGCCGAGCGCGAAGCCGCCGGCCTGGTTGATGGCGGTCACCACCTGCTTGTTGATCGATCCCGCCAGCACCATCTCGACGATCTCGACGGTGGCGGCGTCGGTGACGCGCAGCCCGTCGATGAA
>CAZNZI010000296.1:0-4917 GCA_964577475.1 uncultured Rhodospirillaceae bacterium | reverse complement strand
ATGGCGATCAGGGCCCCCATCCCCCCCTCGCGCCAGCCCAGGCGACGCACAAAGCACATACAGAACCCGCTGAAAATGCGCCGCACATTGCCGGCCGGCGAACCGAGATTGCCCGAAGCGCGTAGGTCCTCGGCCATGGCGGTGGTGTAGCGGTTGAACCGCTGGATCATGTCGGAGATGTCGCGATCGAGGAAATGGGTCAGGCGGCCGGTCAGCATCGGCCCGGCCTCGCCGGTGAAGATCAGGCTGGGATGGCGGCCGCGGCCGTCGCCCCAGGACTTGGTGCCGCGGCGATAGAGCCCGTAATGAGCCGAGCGGCCGAAGGAGGCGCCCCAGCCATAGCGCACCAGCCGATCGCCGACCCAATTGTCGATCGGGATCAGGTGCCGCGCGAAGGGCGAGGTTTCGGCGATGCGCCGGATTTCCGCGCCCAGCGCGGCAGGGATATGCTCATCGGCATCGACTTCGACGATCCACTCGCCCTGGCATGCCGCGACGGCGGCATTGCGGCGTGCGCCTTCCAGCGGCCAAGCCCCTTCGACGACGCGCGCGCCATGAGCCTGCGCGATCTCCTTGCTGCGGTCGGTGCAGCGGTCGAGCACCGCCACGATCTCATCGGCGAATTTCAGCTTGTCGAGGCACGATGCCAGCCGCGCTTCTTCGTTGTGGGCGACGACGAGGGCGGACAGTTTCACGATGCCGCCTCGGCGCTGGCGATGATCCAGCGCGCAGCGGCGGGTAGGTCGTCGGCGATGAAATCCGGATCGGCGCGATGTTCGCGTTCGGTTTCCGCGCCATAGCCCGTGCGCACCAGCACCGTGGTCGCGCCGACGCCGCGGCCGAGTTCGATATCGATCCCTTTGTCGCCGATCATGAAGGCCTTGGCGGGGTCGAAATCCAGCTCGCGCGCCGCCTGCTCGATCATGCCCGGCAGCGGCTTGCGGCAGGCGCAGTTTTCATCGGGACCATGCGGGCAGAAATAGATGCCATCGATGGTCACGCCGTCCTCGGCCAGCATCGCAACCAGTTTCGTGTGGATCTGATCGAGCTGCGCCAGCGTGATCTTGCCACGCGCGATGCCCGATTGATTGGTGACGATGGCCAAGCCGAAACCATGGTCACGCAGAGCGCGCATCGCAGTACCTGCGCCGGGATAGAGTTCGAGCAGATTCGGGTCGGAGAGATAGTGCTTCTCGACGTTGATCGTACCGTCGCGATCGAGCAGGACATAGCGGCGGGAGGACATCGTTATCTGCTCATAGTTTCTGTAGGCGCGCGGCGAAGAATGCGTCCATCCCACCCTGTTCGGCAAGATGGAAGGGGAAGGTGCGCAGATCGCCGTCCGCGGTGATCGCCGCACCGAGACCGCCGACCTCATCCGGTGCGATCGGCACCCGGCGCAACGGCGCACCCGAATCGAGCAGAGCCGCAATGCGGTCCGGTCCTTCTTCCGCCTGCAAGGAGCAGACGGCATAGACCAGCACACCCTCGGGCGGCAGCATTTTGACCGCGGCATGCAAAAGCCGGTCTTGGGTCTGGTTGAAAACAGCGATGTCGCCCGGTTGCTTGAGATAGGGCGCATCAGGATGGCGGCGGATGGTTCCCGTCGCCGAGCAGGGCGCATCGAGAAGGATTGCGTCGATCGGCTCGTCGGGCGTCCAGGTCTCCGCTTCCGCGACCACCGTCCGCGCTTCGGTCTTCAGGCGCGCCATATTTTCGCTCAGCCGGCGCATGCGCCGTGCGGAGCGGTCGATCGCCGTCACCCGCGCGCCGGCCGCAATCAGCTGCGCGGTCTTGCCCCCGGGCGCGGCACAGAGATCGACCACATGCTTGCCGCCGACATCGCCAAGAAGCCTGGCGGGCAGGGATGCGGCGACGTCCTGCACCCACCACGCGCCCTCGGCGAAGCCCGGCAAATCCTCGATCAGTCCGGCCTCGCTCAGGCGGATCGCGCCGCCCAGGACTACGGCGCCGCCCAGGCGGTCGGCCCAGAGCGCAGGATCGGCTTTGACGGCGATGTCGAGCGGCGGTTCGATCAGATGAGCGGCGGCGATGGCCATGGCAGTGTCTTCGCCATAGGCCGTACGCCACGAGTCCCAAAGCCAGCCGGGCGTATTGAGGCGTCCGACATTCAATGCGGACAGCCAGGCGCGGCCGTCGCGGGCGATGCGGCGCAGGACGGCATTGGTCAATCCCGCCATCCCCTCCCATCCGTAGGCGCGGACCAGGGCCACCGCGCTGTTGACGGCCGCATGGGGCGGTGTGTCGAGGAATAGAAGCTGAGCCGCGCCCAATCTCAGGGCGTCGCGTACCGGTGCCGCCGCGTCCGGCAGGGGCCGCTCGATGCAGCGGTCCAGCAGCGCATCGATCTCGCCCAGGCGGCGCAGCAGCGTGGCGAGCAGCAGGCGCGCAAAGGCGCGGTCGCGTTTCTCGAGACCCACGGTTTCGCGCCCTTCATCCATGGGGCGGCGATCGCGCAGGACATGTGCGAGGCCCGCCAGGGCGGCGGCACGGGCATGCAGGTCCGCCGGGAGCGAAGCCGGGTCGAGGGTCAGGTCGGTGCGGGCCGGGGTTGATCGCAAAACGGGACAGGAATACGAATGCCAGCAGCCATGCTCAAGGAAAAACCGATGGAGCCAGAGAAGAAGGATCAGCCCGCGGGGACCGGGAAACCGGCCGAGCCGGCGCAGATACCCGCCGCGCCACCGAAAATGCCGCGCGAAACGGGCGGTCCCAAAGGTCCCGAGCCGACCCGCTACCAGGACTGGGAGCGTGGCGGCCGGTGTATCGACTTTTAGGCTGCATATCCGATGGTTGCCGTCCTCGCGTTCATCGCCACATTCGCGGCGGCGGCCGTCGGAACCTATACGGTGCTCGCCTGGCTGCGGCAGCGAGCCATCCTCGATCACCCCAATGAGCGGTCAAGCCACCGTATCCCGACACCCCGCGGCGCGGGGTTGGCGGTGGTACCCGTCGTCCTGATCATCTGGGCATTGCTGATGGCGGTGGGCGAGGCGCCGGCCGCGCTGTTCACCGCGATCCTGCTCGCTTTCGCGCTGATGCTGGTCTCCTGGATCGACGACCGGCGCGGCCTGCCGGCGGCCATCCGCCTCGCCGCACATCTTGTGGTCGCGGTGCTCGGGGTGATGGCATTGCCATCAGGCACATTGATCTTCCAGGGCCTCGTGCCCCCGCTCGCAGACCACATCCTCGCGGTGATCGCCTGGGTCTGGTTCATCAATCTCTACAATTTCATGGATGGGATCGATGGCATCACCGCGATCGAGACCGCGGCGATCGGCATGGGTGTCGCGGCTTTGGCGGCCATCCAATCGGGCGCCGACCTGTCGGCAGCACTGACGATCGCGGCAGCCGGCCTCGGTTTTCTGATCTGGAACTGGCATCCGGCGCGGATTTTCCTCGGCGACTCGGGCAGCGTGCCGCTGGGCTTCCTGCTCGGTTGGCTGCTGCTGACTCTGGCCGCGCGCGGCGATTGGGCGGCGGCCATCATTCTGCCCGGCTATTACCTGGCCGATGCGACGATCACACTGTTCGCCCGTGCGATAGCCGGCGAGAAAGTATGGCAGGCCCATCGCCGGCACTTCTACCAGATCGCTCTCCGCGGCGGCGCCAGCCATACCGCGGTTGTCCTTCGTATTGCCGTGGCCAATCTTCTGTTGATCGTTCTTGCGGCGCTGGTCTCGCGTGACCATCCGTGGCTGGCTCTGGCCGCGGCCGGCGTGGTCATCGCCGCCTTGTTGGGCGAATTGATCCGCATGAGTCGGGTCAAGCCTGCATGAAAATCCTTGTCACCGGAGCGAACGGCTTTGTCGGCATGGCCGTTTGCCGGCGATTGCTGCGCGAGGGCTGGACGCCGATCGCAGCCATGCGCCGCCCCCATCCGATGCCCGACGGGGTCGAAATCAGGGTGGTCGAGCCGCTCGGGCCGTTGACGCCGTGGACGAAGGCGCTGCAGGGCATCGACTCCGTCGTCCATCTGGCCGGCCGGGCCCATGTGATGCGCGAGACCGAGGCTGATCCGGAGGCCGCGTTTCATGCCATCAATACGGCCGGCACAGTGCACCTCGCGCGACAAGCGGCGGAACACGGCGTGCGCCGCTTGGTGTTCATGAGCAGCATCAAGGTGAACGGCGAGGAGACGCACGGAACGCCGTTCACCTTCGAAGACACGCCTGCACCGCTCGACGCCTATGGCCGCAGCAAGTGGGATGCGGAGCAGGGTCTTGCGCGAATCGCCCAGAGCCACGAGCATTTTCACGTCACGGTGTTCCGGCCGCCCCTGGTCTATGGGCCTGGCGTACGGGGAAATTTCATTGCCCTGATGCACGCTGTCGGCAAAGGCTGGCCGTTGCCTCTGGGCGGGATCGACAATCGCCGCAGCTTGATCTTCGTCGACAATCTGGCCGACGCGGTCGCGACGTCGCTCAAGGAACAGGCGGGGCTGTTCGAGACGTTCCTGCTCAGCGACGGCGAAGACGTTTCGACCCCCGATTTGATCCGCCGTGTCGCGCGGCACATGGGACGGCCGGCCCGGCTGATTGCCGTTCCGCCTGCACTTCTGCTTCTGGCCGGGCGGACGGCTGGCCGCGGCGCCACGGTGCAACGCCTCACCGGCTCGCTCCAAGTCAGGGGAACGGCGTTCCGCGAACGCTTCGGCTGGACGCCGCCGGCGAGTCTCGATCACGGCCTGGCCGAGACGGTCGCCTGGTTCAAGGCGCTACGCCCCTAGGCCTCAGCAGCGGCAGTATCCCTCTGGGCACGCGGTGAAGATGCCTCTAGACTGGCGGGCGGATCAACAGGGGGCCCGGTTCGGACCGGCGCAGGGGAATGGCGGACGACTGGAAACCGGAGACGAACGTCTCCAATGACCTTCTCGATCAACTGCCACCCGAAATC
>CAZNZI010000295.1:0-2194 GCA_964577475.1 uncultured Rhodospirillaceae bacterium | reverse complement strand
AATTGGAACGATGGCGGCGGCCGGTCATGCTGTCGGCGACCACGGCGGAGAGCAGGCTTTCGATGCCGCTGAGCAGTGCGAAGGAGAATGCCGACGGCAGCATCTGGATCACCTTGTCGGCGGTGATCACGGGCAGGCGCGGCGCCGGCAGGCTGTCGGGGATGCCGCCGAAGCGCGACCCGATCGTCTCGACCGGCAGCCCGAACGCCGCGACGGCGACGGCGGCCAGCACCACCGCGATCAGGTAGACGGGCCAATGTGGCCGATACCGGCGAACCGCCACCATGACAGCGAGCGACCCGGCGGCCACACCCACCGCCGCCGTGTTGGGGGTCGAATGGGCCGCGCCGAGCGCCCCCAGCTTGGGAATGATCGCGGCCGGTTCCGCGCCCGCGAGATGCAGGCCGAGCAGATCGCGCAACTGGCTGGCGAAGATGATCACTGCGATTCCGGCGGTGAAGCCGACGGTGACCGGATAGGGGATGTATTTGATGAAGGTGCCCAGCCGCAGATAGCCGATGATCATCAGCATGGCGCCGGCCATCAGCATCGCCAGCAGCATGCCGTCGACCCCGTACTGCGCCACCGTGGCGGCCACGAGGACGATGAAGGCGCCGGCCGGACCGCCGATCTGGAACCGCGAACCGCCGAGCACCGAGACGACGAAGCCGCCGACGATCGAGGTGTAGAGGCCGCGGTCGGGCGTGACGCCCGAGGCAATCGCAATCGCCATCGAAAGCGGCAGCGCGACGATGGCGACCGTGAGGCCGGCGATCAAATCCGCCTTCAGCGCCGCGAGACCGTATTTCTCGCGCAGCACCGTGACGAGCTTCGGCGTGAAGAGTTCGGGTGACGGCGCGGGGGCTTGAGCCATCATGGGCGTGACGATCGTTAGGTGTTGTTGGCTGGTTTGGGGATTTTGAAGCGGACGCCGCGGCCGCCCTCGCTGCTGGCGGCGTTGTCGCCGATCAGCACGATGCCCGCCTGGTCAAAAGCCTCGACGACTTTGATCAGCGTGTTGACCACGCCGCGCACGGTGCCTTCGCTGGCTTCCATCCGCTGGATCGTCGGCAGGGAAACGCCGGCCAGATCGGCCAAGCGCTTCTGGTCGATGCCCAGAAGCGCGCGTCCTGCGCGCATTTGTGCCGCCGTGATCATTCGTTTTTGCCCTCACTCGGTCGATGAGGCTCTACGTCGCATAATTGATATAAAATACATAAACAATAAAGCAATTCGTATTAATACGTACACCCTTCGGGCTCGCGTTTTCCATAGGAAAATCTGTGCTCTAATCAAAAGATGGAACCGATCGTCATCCTGACCGGCGCGGGTATTTCGAAGGAATCCGGCCTCTCCACCTTCCGCGACGCCGACGGGATCTGGGCCACGGTGCGCATCGAGGACGTGGCGACACCCGAGGCGTTCCGGCGCGACCCGGCCCGCGTGCACGGCTTCTACAACGCGCGTCGGCGCCTGCATGGCGACCCGGCGATCAAACCCAATGCCGCCCATCTCGCCCTGGCCAGGCTCGAACGGGAGTGGCCCGCCGATGTGCTGGTGGTGACCCAGAACATCGACAACCTGCATGAGCGCGCGGGCACCCGGAACCTGATCCATATGCACGGCGAGCTTTTGAAGGCGCGCTGCACCTGGTGCGACTTCATCACCGAATGGCCCGACGATCTTTCGACCGAGACCGTCTGCCCCACTTGCAAGGCGCCGGGCGGGATGCGGGTACATGTCGTGTGGTTCGGCGAGATGCCACTCGCGATGGACCGCATCGCCGCGGCCATCGACGCCTGCGGCCTGTTCCTCTCGATCGGCACGTCGGGGAACGTCTATCCAGCGGCGGGCTTCGTCGCCGAGGCGCGGCGGGGTGGGCGTGCCCGGACTGTGGAGCTGAACCTCGAACCCTCCGAGGGTGCGTCGCTGTTCGACGAGGTGATATACGGTCCGGCGACGACGGTGGTGCCGCAGTTTGTTGAGCGGTTGCTCAAGGATGCCGGTGAAAGATCGTCATCGCCGGGCTTGTCCCGGTGATCCACGTCTTCCTTTTAAGAATTAACCGCGAAGGCACGAAGGAAGAGGAAGGAACACGAAGGTCGATCGTCATTGCGAGGTCGGACGTACACGTCCGACGCGACGAAGCAATCCAGATTTTTTGCACGACTCTGGATTGCTTCGCTTCGCTCGC
>CAZNZI010000294.1:0-5608 GCA_964577475.1 uncultured Rhodospirillaceae bacterium | reverse complement strand
CGGAATCGATGTTCGCAATCGCGCATCGGTCGAAAGCGTGATGCGGGAGGCGATCGCCAAGCTGGGCGGGCTCGATATTCAGTGCGCGAATGCCGGCGTCTCGACCATGCGTAAGGCGGTCGATCTCACCGACGAGGAATGGGACTTCAATTTCGACGTCAACATGCGCGGCATCTTCCTGGCCAACCAGATCGTCTGCCGTCATTTCCTCGCGCAGAAGCATCGGGGCATCATCGTCAACACCGCGTCGTTGGCCGGCAAGGTCGGCGCGCCGCTGCTCGCGCATTACTCGGCCAGCAAGTTCGCCGTGCTCGGCTGGACCCAGGCGCTGGCGAAAGAGATGGCGCCGCATGGCATCCGCGTCAACGCCGTCTGCCCCGGTTTCGTCAAGACCTCGATGCAGGAGCGCGAGGTGATCTGGGAGGCCGAGCTGCGCGGCATGACGCCCGAAGCCGTGCGCGCCGAATATGTGTCGCTGACCCCGATGGGCCGGATCGAAGAGCCGGAAGACGTGGCCGACGTGGTTTTGTTCCTGTGCAGCGAAGCCTCGCGCTTCATGACCGGGCAGGGTGTCAACGTCACTGGCGGCGTCAGGATGGATTGAGCGATGGTCACTCTGCCGAGCCACGGCCGCTACGATTATATTCCGATCGCCGGGCGCAAGACCTATGACTGGCCTAACGGCAAGCGGCTGGCCGTCTATCTCGGCTTGAATCTCGAGCACTTCGCCTTCGGCGAGGGATTGGGGGCGGAACTCGCGCCCGGCGGGCCGCAGCCGGACATTCTCAATTTCGCCTGGCGCGACTACGGCAATCGCGTCGGCGCGTGGCGGATGCTCGACCTGTTCGAACGTCTGCGCATGCCGGCCTCGGTGCTGGTCAACACGGCGATGGACGATTACGCGCCGCAACTGGTTGCCGCCTTCCGGGCGCGCGGCGACGAGATCCTCGGCCACGGTCGCACCAACAGCGAACGCCAGAGCGTTCTCGATGAAGCGGCCGAGCGCACCTTGATCGAAGAATCGACGGCGCGGATCGCGAAGGAGGAAGGAAAGCCGCCGCAGGGATGGCTCGGCCCCTGGATCGCGGAAAGCAAGGTCACGCCCGATCTGCTGGCCGAGGCGGGCTACACCTATGTCCTCGACTGGTGCATGGACGATCAGCCGATCTGGCTGCGGGCGCGCGGCGGCAAGCGCATCCTGGCCGTGCCCTATCCGCAGGAGGTCAACGACATCCCCGCCATCGCCGCGCGCAAGGGGGGCGGCGAAGAGTTTGCCGACATGATCGTCGATACGTTCGACGAGATGCTGGAACAGGCCAAGGACGGGCCGCTGGTCCTGGGCATCGCGCTGCATGCCTATCTGGTCGGACAACCGCATCGTTTGCGCCATCTCCGACGCGCGCTTGCGCATATCAGCGCATATCGCGAACAAGTTTGGATCACGACATCGGGCGCCATCGCGCTACACTGTGCGGGGCTGCCGGCGGGGACGGTGCCAGGGGGGTAATACCAATTCGCCTTTACGATCTCTAGGCGGCTGGTCTATCGCGGGAAATTTGTCGTCCTTGCGAGACCAGTAAGATTGTGTGAATCATTTTTGAGGGAATTCTTTGTCCAGGCTTTCGAGCCAAGTGGGGAGATGACAGATGCCGACTCAAAACGAACAGGAACTCATTCTGCGCGAGATGGCGCGGCAGGACCTCGCCAGTGGCCGCGTCGGCCGCCGCGAATTTCTGCTGGGAAGCCTGACCGCGGGTCTCGGCCTGGCCGGTGTCAGCGCGCTGACCTCGATGGGTGGCCGCCCGGCCTTCGCCGACCGCCCGCTGACGCCGACCTTCTATCAGTGGATTCAGGACCTGCATCCCGGCATTCCGGAAGTGAACAAGAAGTTCCCCGGGATCAACTACCAGATCGCGCCGGTCGAAGGGTTCGGCATCGAGCGTTTCGTCGCCGAGGCCAAGAACAAGGAGAGCACCTGGGACGTCTATGTCGGCCAGACGCCGTTCGTCGAAATGTCGGCGATGGTGAAGGCCGGCGTGATCGAGCCGTGGGACAACTACATCCCGAAGGAAGTCATCGACGACATCATTCCCTCGATCCGCGCGGAATGCTCGATCGACGGCAAGCTCTATAGCTGGCCCTTCCTGCTCGACGTGATCGGTTCGGCCTGGCACTCGGGCATCACCACCAAGGCCGGCATCGCCGATGCGGCGCCCGCGACCTGGGACGACTTCCTCGCGGACTCCCACAAGATCATCGACTCGAAGGCCGCTCCCTGGGGCGCCACCTTCGATACCCATGGCTGGCGTTCGCTGGTGCCGATCGCACACAGCATGAGCACCAAGTGCTACACGCCGGAAGGCCTGTTCGACTTCACCAGCGAGCCCTCGATCGAGGCGCTGAAGCTGATGAAGCAGATCATGGCGGTCGGCAACCCGGACATCCTGCTCGAAGGTGCGTCGGACGGCGGCGTCAACGGCACGCCGGACGAAGTCGCTTTCGCCGCGCAGCGCGTCGGGCTGTACTTCAAGTACTTCAACGCGCCGCTCCGCATGGCGGCCAGCTGGGACGATCCGAAGCAGCTGCATCTCGGCCCGCTGCCGAAGTTCAAGAACGGCGAAGGCTCGACGGTGTTCTGGACCACGGGCGCCGCGCTGCTCAAATACGGCAAGAACAAAGAGAAGGCGGCCGAGTACATCAAGGCGCTGACCTACGACCAGCAGATCTGGAAGGACTCGATCGTCGGCACCAAGAGCGGCCATCCCGGCCAGCTCCCGGTGTACAAGTCGATCTATGCCGAGTGGGACAAGTCGAAGCCCGATTGGATGCCCGCTTTCGTCGCCCTGGTCCGCGGCCAGCTCGACAAGGCGAAGGCCATCACCAATCACCTCTTCGGTCTCAACCAATTCGTCATCGGCAAGCCGATCTGGGAAACCTACCTCAAGGGTGAGGAAAAGGACCCCAAGGTCGCGATGGAGAAGGTGGTGGCGGCCGTTCAGGCCGAGATGAAGAAGGGCTAACCGGCCTTAGGCAACAGGAGGCGTCATTGCGGGAAGTCGTTCACCGGCCCATCCGCAATGGCGCCTCTCCTTTTTCCAGCCATAGATTAGTGTAGTCGTGCAACAGACGATCGCATCGGGTGGGGCGAGCGGTCGCCCCCTAGACAACGGCGGCGGATTGATCCGGTGGTTGATCCGGCTGCGGCAGGAGGCCGGCATCTGGCTGTTCCTGTTGCCGGCGATGGCCTTCTTCGTCGCCTATCAGGCCTGGCCGATCTTCCGCGTCGTCTGGCTCAGCTTCACCGATTACCAATACTTGTCGGACAAACCGAGCAACTGGATCTGGTTCGACAACTACATCTCGTTGTTCAACGACCCGCTGATGTGGAAGAGCCTGTGGCGGGCCGTCGAATTTACGATCATGTTCCTGCCGGGCACGATCATCCTGCCGCTCCTGCTGGCGGTCATGCTCGATCGCGTCACCCATCCGCGCCTCGCGACGCTTTACCGCGTGGTGCTGCTGATCCCGGCCGTGATCCCAAGCACGCTGATCTTCGTGCTGTGGAAGTGGATGTATAATTTCCAGAGCGGGCCCATCAATCACTTCCTGGTCGACACCACCGGCATCTTCAGCATGCAGGCGGCGCCCCAATGGCTGGGCGGCACGCCGCTGACCCTGCCGTCGATCGCCTTCATGGAGGTCTGGTGGGGGCTCGGCTACCACACGATCTTCTTCCTGGCCGGATTGGCCACCATCTCGAGAGACCTGCAGGAAGCCGCGCGCATCGACGGCGCCAACGAATGGCAGGTGTTCTGGCACATCACCCGGCCGCGTCTCGCGCCGATCATGATGATCCTCGTGGTATTGCGCTTCGGCACGGCCATGGCGGTGCTTCCCGAATATCTGATCTTCGGCGGCTTCAATCGCGCCTCGCCCACCTATACCTGGACCGTCTACATGTACGACCAGGCCTTCAAGCTCGGCCTCTGGCGCCAGGGCCTCGGTGCGGCGATCGCCATGATCGGCGCGATCGCGATGATGATCGTCATGGTCTTTCTACTGCGCATCTTCAGGCCCAAGGGGTGACCGGGATGAGCGAAGCCGCCGCCGGGAAGCCGGATCTGAGCTGGATGGACAAGAACCGCGCCGGGGTCGTCACTCACGGCGTGATCATCTTTTTCATGATCATCATTCTGGCGCCGCTCGCCTGGGTGCTGATCATGTCGGTGAAGTCGTTGCCCGACGCGATGACCGGCCGGTGGTGGCCGAAGCATTTCGACTTCACCCATTACAGCTATGTCTTCGAGCGCATCCACACGCTGCCGATCAACCTCCTCAACAGCGTCTATGTGACGGCGGCCACGGTGCTGATCACCACGACCTGCGCAGTGATGGCCGGCTATGCCCTGGTCCATCTGAAGCCGCGCGGCGGGGCCTTCGTGGTGGTGATGCTGCTGGTGTCGCTCTATATCCCGACGCGCGTCGTCTCGCTGATCAGCATCTTCGAGACGCAACATGCGCTCGGCCTGATCAACAGCACCGTCGGCCTGATCCTGCCTTACATCACGCTGCAACTGGCGATCAGCATCCTGATCATGCGCAGCATGTTCCAGCTGGTGCCCCACGAACTGATCGAATCGGCCAAGATCGACGGCGCGGGGCCGTGGCGGACGCTGCTGGTCGTCGCGCTGCCGATGGTACGCAACGGGCTCGTGGTGATCTTCATCGTCACCTTCGTCGAGGCCTGGGGCGAATACCTCTGGTGCGTGACGCTGATCGACGACGAGGCGAAGCGCACCATGCCGGTGGTGCTGGCCGCCGCCCAGGGCGGGCAGGGACAATGGGCCTGGCCGAACGTGGCCGCCGTCTACATGATCGCGGTGCTGCCCGGCATCATCGCCTTCACCTTCGCCCAGAAGCTCTTCTTCAAAGGCCTGATCGAAGGCGCACTGAAGGGGTAAAGCGCAAGCCGTGTTTCTCTTCGTGCGTCATGGCCGGGCTTGTCCCGGCCATCCACGCCTTTTTTAAGATTAACCACGAAGGCACGAAGGGAGAGGAAGGACCACGAAGGGAGAATCCTTCTTCTTGCCCTTCACTAACTTCACTTCCTTCGTGGTGAAATCTTCAAATCTCTATCTCGATGCCGAACCGCAACACTTCGTTCAGCCAGAAGGGTTCGCCGTCGGCGGTCTCGTAGGATTCGAACACGTCCTTCAATGACGCGGTCCATTCCTTTTGGATGGCGCTGGCCTGCTGGATCGCCTCGGCGGCCTTGTAGCCGCGGCGGGTGCGGAAGCGGGAAACCACGATCTCCTCGTAGCGCCAGATCTGATAGTCGTAGACGCCTGCTTCGCCGATCTTGGCGAGCAGGGCGGGCCAGACCTCCTTGTGGCGCCGGTCATATTCCGGCCCCATGCCGGGCTTGAGCCGGTAGATCAGCAGCAGGCATTCGCCCGGCGCGCTGTCGCGCTGGCTCATCAGGTTGTCTCCGGCACCACGCCGCCCTGGCGGCTGGAGGCGAGGCAGGCATCGACCAGCGCCATCGTCTTCAGCGAGTCGTGCACGTCGGTCTCCAGCACCGTGTCCTCGCCGGCGGCGAAGCGCTGGA
>CAZNZI010000293.1:0-2255 GCA_964577475.1 uncultured Rhodospirillaceae bacterium | reverse complement strand
GAAGGCGAGATCATGCACCGCGACAATGTGGGCTCGGTACAGCTGATCAAGGCGGGCGAGGTCAACCTGATGACGGCCGGCCGCGGCATCGCCCATTCCGAACGCACGCCCGAGCATCTGCGCGACAAAGAGCGCACACAGTTCGGCCTGCAGTTCTGGGTCGGCCTGCCGACGGATAAGGAAGAGATGGAGCCGGCCTTCGCCCATCATGGCGCCGGCGAGTTGCCCGCCATCGATTCGAACGGCGTCAAAGGCAAGGTCGTTCTCGGCACTTTCCTGGGCCAGCGTTCGCCGGTCATCACGGCCAGCGAGACGCTGCTGGTCGATCTCGATCTACCGGCCGGCGGCCGCTTCACGATCCCGGCATCGCATCGCGAGCGGGCGATACAAGTTGTCACTGGCGCGATTCTCGTCGCCGGGGCAAAGATCGGCGCGCCCAAGCTTCTCGTGCTCGAAGAAGGGCGCGACGTGACGATCGAAGCCGATGCGCCCGCGCGCTGCGTGGTGCTTGGCGGCGACCCTCTCGACGGGCCGCGGCATCTCTGGTGGAACTTTGTCTCCTCGTCGAAGGAGCGGATCGAACGGGCGAAAGCCGATTGGAAAGAAGGCCGCTTCCCTGGCATCGCCGGCGAAACCGAATTCATCCCCTTACCTGAATGAGCTTCATGACCCGTATCGCCGCTGTCATGCTCGCCGTCCTGCTGGGACTCGGCGCGCCATCCGTCTGGGCTGCCGATCAGCCGGCCACGCCCGCCGTTTCAGAACCGTTGCCCGCAGCCCCCACGAAACCCGACTTCAGCCAATGGCTCGGCGATCTACGGGCCGAAGCCCTGAAGAAAGGCATCCGCGATGCGACCCTCACGGAAGCGCTGACCGGCATCCAGCCGATCGACCGCATCCTCGACTTCGACAAGCGCCAACCGGAATTCACCACGACGCTCGATCAGTATCTCTCCCACGTCCTGACGCCGGAGAAGATCGCGCAGGGCAAAAAGCTTCTCCACCAGCACTACAAACTGCTGACTAAAATCTATAAGCGCTACAACGTGCCGCCGCAGACCATCGTGGCGCTATGGGGCATCGAAAGCGGCTTCGGCAAGAATATCGGTACCTATCCGGTAGTACCGGCGCTGGCCACGCTGGCCTATGACGGGCGGCGCAGCCAATACTTCCGCACCGAGTTGATCAACGCTTTGGTCATCGTCGACCGTGGCGCGACGCCGCAGCAGATGCGCGGCAGCTGGGCCGGCGCCATGGGCCAATGCCAGTTCATGCCCTCGACCTATCTCAAATACGCGCAGAAATGGGAGGGCGAGGGGACAGCCGATATCTGGACCAATCAGGCCGACATCTTCGCCTCGGCCGCCAATTATCTCGGCAGCGTCGGCTGGGATCCGCATCAAACCTGGGGGCGGCCGGTGAAGCTGCCCGCCAATTTCGATATCGCTCAGCGCGGCCTCAGCACCAAGAAGACCGTGGATGAGTGGGCCAAGCTGGGCGTGCGCCGCGCCGACGGTAAGCCGCTGCCCAAGAGCGATATGCAAGCCTCGCTGGTGACCGCCGATCCGGGTCGCGACTCGACCGGCCAGGGTCCGCCCTTCCTCGTTTACGACAACTTCCGGACCTACATGAACTGGAACCGGTCGGTTTTCTTCGGGGTCGCGGCCGGCATGCTTGCCGACCGCATCGCAAGCCGGTAAACTACCATATCTACTACGGCTTTGGTGGGTTGCCACAATATGCTGGGCGCCAAAATCGGCTTTCGCCTGCTGCTCGTCATAGTGGGCTGTGCGCTCTTGGCCAATTGCTCCGAGACCAAATTCGCCTCCATGGCGGTCAAGGAGTTCGAGTCGCCGAGCCCGGCGCCCAACCAGGGGCACGGCGTCTACAAGGTCGGCGACCCGTATCAGATCAATGGCGTCTGGTACTACCCGGCCGAGGACTTCAGCTACGACGAGACCGGCATCGCCTCGTGGTACGGGCCCAACTTCCACGGCAAGTACACAGCCAATGGCGAAGTCTACAACCAGAACGACGTGACCGCCGCGCACCGCACGCTGCCGATGCCGTCGATCGTGCGTGTGACCAATCTCGAGAACGGGCGCTCGCTGCTGGTGCGCGTCAACGACCGCGGGCCCTACGCCCATAACCGCATCATCGATCTGTCGCGGCGTTCGGCACAATTGCTCGGCGTGATCGACAACGGCACGGCGCGCGTCCGGGTGCAGATCATGGCCGACGACAGCCGTCAGCTC
>CAZNZI010000292.1:0-5807 GCA_964577475.1 uncultured Rhodospirillaceae bacterium | reverse complement strand
CTCTTGGTGTGCGACGTATACGTCGCAGCTTACGCAGTAAGCCGTCTCGAACCATGGGCCGCAAAAATAGCTCTCAGTCCCTGCAGCGGATTGCCCCTGAGAATGATTTGCAATCGCACTAGTTTAAAATAATTCTAAAGTAACTTGATCGCCCCGCCCCGGCTGCGGCATGATTCGCGCCGCCGGTGGGGACCGGACGATCCGATCCTCGCCGCGTCATCCAGCAAGGCCAGCGCACCACCGGCATCCGCCGCGCGCTGTTATCCGAGGGAGAGTGACATGGCAGACCTCAAAGGCAGCAAAACCGAACAGAACCTGAAGGACGCCTTCGCGGGCGAATCCCAGGCCAACCGCCGCTATCTCTATTTCGCCCAGAAGGCCGACGTGGAAGGCCATAACGACGTCTCGACCGTGTTCCGCTCCACTGCCGAAGGCGAGACCGGCCATGCGCACGGCCATCTCGAATTCCTCGAGAAGACCGGCGACCCGGCCACCGGCCTGCCGATCGGCGACACCAAGCTGAACCTGAAGGCCGCCATCGCCGGCGAAACGCACGAATACACCGACATGTATCCGGGCATGGCCAAGACCGCGCGCAGCGAAGGCTTCGCCGAAATCGCCGACTGGTTCGAGACCCTCGCCAAGGCTGAAAAGTCCCATGCCGGCCGCTTCTCGAAGGCGCTCGACACTCTGTAAGAGTCTTTAGCGGAAGCCGGCACTTACTTCCGGCTTCCGATTCGCTCCCCTCGCCCTCACCCCGCCCCTCTCCCGCGTGCGGGAGAGGGAGGGACCCGCGTCAGCGGGAGGGTGAGGGTGCGCGCGTCAAATAGTCGGCTAAAATTTCGCCAGATGCGGGAGAGGACAAAGCCATGAAAGAAGGTGGCCTCGATAAACCGACTCGTCATCCTCTGGCCTGGCACGATCCGGAATTCTATGACGAGACGGCGCTCGACGCCGAGTTGCGGCGCGTCTTCGACATCTGTCATGGCTGCCGCCGCTGCTTCAATCTCTGCGACAGTTTCCCGCGCCTTTTCGATCTGGTCGATAACTCGCCCACCGGCGAACTCGACGAGGTGAAGAGCGAGGACTTCAAGCCGGTCATCGAAGCCTGCACGCTGTGCGACATGTGCTACATGACCAAGTGCCCCTATGTCCCGCCGCACCCGTTCAATCTCGACTTCCCGCATCTGATGCTGCGCGCCCGCGCCGTCGAGGCGAAGAAGGGCGAGGTCAGCTTCACCGACCGCCAGCTCACCAAGACCGATCGCAACGGCCGCATCGCCGGCCTGTTCTCGCTGGTCGTCAACTGGGCCGGCGACACCAGGAACGGTTTCACGCGCTTCTTCATGGAGAAGTTGGCGGGCATCCATAGGAAGGCGCATCTGCCGCGCTTCTCGTTCCACACCTTCCAGATTCTCGCCCGCGCGCGTCACTCCGAGATCAATGTCAGCGCACCCGCATCGGGGCGTAAGGCGGTCGTCTACGCGACCTGCTTCGTCAACTACAACAACCCGGGCATCGGCGAAGCGGCGCTGGCCGTGCTCGAAAAGAACGGCGTGGCGGCGGAAGTCGTCTATCCCGAATGCTGCGGCATGCCCCAGCTCGAACACGGCGATCTCGCCGATGTGGCCGGCCGCGCCAAGCGCATCGCCAAGATCATGAAGCCCTATGTCGACAAGGGTTACGCGGTGGTGGCGCTCGTGCCATCCTGCTCGCTGATGCTGCGCTCGGAATGGCCGCTCTTGATCCCCGACGATCCGGAGATCATGGCGCTGGCCAAAGCCACGCGCGACATCAGCGAATACGTGATGGACATCGCCGGCAAGGAAGGGTTGGCCCCCGGCCTGCGCGCCATCGACGATGGCTCCGCCTGGCTCCAACTCGCCTGCCATGCGCGCGCGCAGAATGTCGGTGCCAAGGCGGCCGAGATGCTGCGCCTGATCCCCGACTTCAAGGTCGGCGTGATCGAACGCTGCTCGGGCCATGGCGGCTCCTGGGGCATTTTGAAAGAAAACTTCGAGGTGGCGCTGAAGGTCGGCCGCCCCGTGGCGCGTCAGGTGGCCGAAGAGCCGCGCGGCTTCGTCGCTTCCGAATGCCCGCTCGCCGCCGATCACATCGTCCAGGGTGCGACGATCCTCGCCGAGGCCGACGGCAAGGAAGGCCCGAAGACCTCGCATCACCCGATCGAGATTTTCGCGAAGGCCTATGGATTCAAGTCAGGACAGAAGTGATGAGTTCAGCCCGCCTCGTGACCCGCGCCGATATCCTTTCAATGAAGGACTACACGCCGAAGCGCCAAGAGCTGCGGCGCGAGCTGACCGCGCTGCGCGCCACGCGCCGCGTCGAGGTGGGACCGTTCACCACCTTCAGCTTCGAGTGCTTCAAGACGATCTGGCACCAGATTCACGAGATGCTCTACATCGAAAAGGGCGGCGAGGAGCAGATCCCCGGCGAACTCGAAGCCTATAATCCGCTGGTCCCGAACGGCACCGAACTCGTCGCCACCATGCTGATCGAGATCGAAGACGCCGTGCGCCGCGCGGCCACGCTGGCCAAGCTCGGCCATATCGAGGACATGATCGCGATCAGGATCGGCACCGAGACGGTGAAGGCCCAGCCGGAACTCGACGAGGAACGCACCACCGCCGAGGGCAAGACCTCCTCGGTCCACTTCCTCCATTTCCCCTTCACCGCGGCCCAGATCGCCGCGTTCAAGAAACCGAACGCTGAAGTGATCCTGGCGGTCACCCATCCCGAATACCGCCACATGGCCGCATTGCCGGAAGCGGTGCGCGCGGAACTGGCGACGGATTTCGGGTAGAGTCGGGGTTCGCGCCTCTCAGGTCGATCCGTTCAGCCAGGCCAGCAACTGACCGGGTGCATTATAGTCGGAGAGCGCTTCGGCGAAATCGCGCACGACCCCGCCGAAGGCCGGTAACCCGAGCGGCAACAGATAGACCGCAACAAGGTAGGCTGCCACGCTGGTCAGCACCATCCCGCCTATTGGCTGCGCTGTCAGGACGGCGGCGACCGCCAAGCGATTGCTATTGGAAACTCCGGCTGACAGACGACGCAGAATCAACCGGTTGACCGGTGGCAAGCCACGAAGGAATGCGGCGCAAGCGACTGAGAGGTTGAGCATGCTAGGAATCATCGAAGAAAAAAGCAGGAACCAGATCCACCAATATTCGTAATCATTGGGATCGGTTTCCAGTCCGTGGAACAGCGGCATTAACGGCAAGATGCGCGCGTTGGGGCCTGCGCGTAGCGCACCGACATCATCGAAGGTCTGAACCGCGAGAACCATAACAAAGGCGAGGATGGCGATCAGAACGCAAGCCACAAGCACGTCGATCAGAGCGAACAGGAATGGCCACCATCCGCCGAGCGCAAGGCCTCGACGCAATAGTGCGCGAGTGAACCCGACTGCGAGCCAATCGACAGGTGCGTTGACGAGGGTCAGAACGCCATAGAATAGGATCAGAGTTCCCATGACATGCCACGCAGATTTGGACGCGAAGACCCAAGGAAGCACCAAACAGGCGATACCGACGGCGATAGAGAACAGGATCAGAAAACGGCCCAGATAACCTGCGCGCGACCCCCGGTCTCGGTTAACCAGGATCGAGATGGTGCCAACTCCACCGACGACGATGACTGCGGTGGCTAGCACGATAAAGATTGTGATGGAGTAAGTACCGGTAACCGAAGCCACGATGACGATGACCATCGTGACTGCGGCAGCAACGGCCATTGCGACGGCATAAGCGCCAATGCCGATCCTGGAGCCAACGCCAGCGATACCGAGAGTCAGCGCAAAAGCGAAGGCGAGGCCGGCAAAGGCACGGACAAGAACGTTAGTGAGGTCCCCATAGGCAACTGCGAAGCTACCGGCAGCAACTGCAGCAAAAGCGGCGGCTGTCCAGAGCCAGGACTTAACGTCAGTGCCCTTCAGAGATCGGAGAAAAGCGAAAACAGTAAAAAGCATCAGCAGGAAAAATACGGCACGCCTTAGGTCTTGGTGACGATCGGCCAAATTTTCAGGCGGCAGAAAAAAAGCGCGCTCTGCCACACCTACATGGCCCGAAAACGCCCAGACGGTAAAAATCGTGACGACGGGATAGACGAGCGCCAGTAGCAAACACCGGTCGTAGGAGGCCGCAGTCCAGCGTGGCCCGTTCGTGTCCAATCCCAAGGCCCTCGCGATCCAAGATGTATTGGCGCGGCCCGCGTCCCCGAAAAAATGATCGACGCGACTGAGGATGGCCTCAAGCCAACGATTATAGACCTTGGCCGGAGTTCCGCCGGTTGCAATTCGTTGGCATAACGCATCGAATTGCTGACGCTCTTCCGATTGGTCGGAACTCGCTGCACCGCCAAGGACGCTGTAATAATGCTGGCCCAGCCACAGTGCTGTCGCCCCGAGGACAACTAGGGCAATCTTGATGAGCAGCGGAAGGCCGTCGGCCGAAATAGTCTTATCGAGGATGAGAACGAGCGCGCCGCTGACGGCACCAGATGTGACTCCAATCCAGAGCTCACTTTTTTTGGCCATGCCGCCCTCCCGGCCCTCCAACGTGCCTAATCCATTGATTAGGGAGAGCGCGGCCTCCCCTACGCCGCGCCCTTGCTTGGCCGCGGGTCGTCGTTGTCGGTCAGGTTGGGGATTTTGCGGCGCGCGAGCACGATGTTGCGCGCGGCCTGGAGGGCGTGTTCGCGCATCAGCGCTTCGACGCGGGCACCTTTGCGTTCGCGCAGCGCATCGACCACGGCGCGGTGCTGCACCTGGGCGAGCCGCAGCACGTCGCGGCGCTGGTCCATCAAATCCGGGCCGATCAGTTCGGAACCGGCCAGCGCACCGGCGGCGGCAAAGGGAAGTTTGTCGTTGCGGTCGAGCGCTTCGATCAGGGCCTTGTTGCCGCAAGCGCCGATGATCGCGGCGTGGAAGCGGCCGTTCATCGCCGCCCAGCGCGCGTCGGCCTGCGCATCGAGCGCCGGACCGCTGAGAATGTCGTCGCCCTCGGCCACGCAGGCTTCCAGTTTCTGCAGCACGGTGTCCGACGGGCCGGCCTCGGCGACCAGACGCCCCGCCATGCCTTCGATCAGCCCGCGCACCTCGATCGAATCGAGGATGTCCTTGAACGAGAATTTGCGGACGAGATAGCCGCGTGCCCCAGCCGGCGCGAGGAGGCCTTCACCGGCGAGCAGCGCGAGCGCGCGGCGCACCGGCGTGCGCGAGACACCCAGCCGCGCCGCCACCGGAATCTCGGCGAGCCGCTGCCCCGGCGGAAATGCGCCGCTCGCGATCAGCTCGCGCAAAGTCACCACGATATCGTCGCCCCGCGCCATCTTCGGTCCGGCCACTGTATCCAACGCAGTGAGCATGCGGGCGGAATGCCTCGGGTGCAAGACCGAAAGAGGAACGATGCCTGGTATCGCGGTAGAGCGTCTTGGCTTACTCTGGTCGAGACGCTCCGAAATGGAGGACGACGTGGCGGTGGGACGGCGCGCGGTGAAGAGCTTTGGCATCGTGCTCGCCGGTCTACTCCTCGGGACCGGCGCGATGGCGGATGAACTGGTCCTGCCGCCGGCTCTCCCGCCGGGGACGTCCCTTATATCGCCGCCGAATCTTGGTCGAGCGCCGGTGCGGCATCTCTTCCTGGGCCGCTACTGGATCATATTGGAGAGAACGCGCCTGGCGGAAATCCGCGATGTCATCGGTCGCGGCGTCATCCGCCATCGTGGCGACGCCGGCGAATACATCGCTTGGCTTTGCTACACCGCCAAGACACAAAGACTCTGGATCA
>CAZNZI010000291.1:0-2777 GCA_964577475.1 uncultured Rhodospirillaceae bacterium | reverse complement strand
AACACGATGCGATGCACGGCTGCTATCTCGTCGCCATCGGCCGCGCGCCGACCGAGAAGGTGATCGAGGAACTATGAGTAGCACGCGCAAAGCGGGATCATGAGCGCGGAGCGCGCCCGCGGCTTCGCCGCAAAATTTGTTTGCGTGCGCAGCACGACGCGGTTGCGGGACGTGACGTATACGTCACGTCAGAGCGAGGATTTCTTTAGGTGAGCGATCTCGTCGGCTTCATTCGTCCGCGTCTCGAGGAAAGCCCGCACGGGCCGCGCAGTGCGGTGCTGGCCCGCGTGATCGAGGAAGCGATCCGCACCGGCACGGTCGGCGCGGGCGACGCGCTGCCGGCCGAGCGGCAGCTCTGCGAAGCGCTCGACATCTCGCGCACCACGCTGCGCCGCGCCTTCGACATTCTCACCGATGCCGGCCTGCTCGACCGTCGCTTGGGTGCGGGTACCTTCGTCTCGCGTCTCGTCACGCCGCCGGTCGGCAAGCTGCGCGGTTTCACCGAAGATATGGCCGCGCGCGGCATGACCGCCTCGACCCAGGTGAAGCGCCTGCTGCGCGGCGTGGTCAGCCCCGACGAAGCCTTCAATATGGGCCTGTCGCCGACCACGATCGTGTTGCGCCTCGACCGCATCCGGTCCGCCGACGGCGAACCGATGTCGATCGAATATGTGGTCGTGCCGGTCAATGTGGTGCCGCAGGACTACGACGGTGTCGGTTCGCTCTATGCCGCGATGAGCCAGACCGGCTCGAGTCCGATCCGCATGCTGCAACGGATGCGCGCCGAGTCGGCGACGCCGGAGCAATGCAAGGATCTCGGCGTCGGCCAGGGCGCTGCCGTGCTCGCCATTCAACGTCTCAGTTTCGCCGCCGATGGGCGCATCGTCGAATACACGCGCTCGCTCTATCGCGGCGATCGTTATTACACCGTAGCGGAGTTGTCAGTTTGAGCGCGGAGCGCGAACGAATGGTTGCGCGAAGCGCAGAAGGAGGAAGTTTAATATGAGTTCCCACACACCGTCCGAAGCCAAAGGCTCCATCCTCACCACATCCGGCTGGGTCTCCGGCAAGGTCACCATCGGCAAGGACGGCAGGATCGCCGCAATCGAGGGCAAGCTGCTCTATGACGGGATCGCGCCCGAGCCGCCCTATATCGTGCCCGGCTTTATCGATCTGCATGTGCATGGCGGCAACGGCCATGAATGCATGTCGGGCGAGGTGGGCGTGCGCAAGACGCTCGCCTATCATGCCATGCACGGCACGGTGGCGATGACGCCCTCCACCGTCACCGCGCCGGTCGATGTGATCGAGTCGGCGCTGACCGACATCGTCAACATCCAGAAGAAGCACAAGGGCGGGGAGGCTGCGGTGCTGGGCGCGCATCTCGAAGGCCCGTTCATCAATCCGGGCCGTCTCGGCGCGCAGGCACCGTATCCCCATGAAGGCGAGGCGTCGCTGGCGCTCGATTGGGCCAAGCGCTACCCGATCGTCGTTGCGACGGTCGCGCCCGAGATCAAGGGCGGCATGGATGTGATCAAGGTCTTCGCGGAACATAAGTGCCGCGTGCAGGTCGGCCATACGCTGGCGACCCAGGACCAGGTCGACAACGCCTTCGCCTGCGGCTGCACCGGCTTCACGCATCTGTTCAACGCGATGACCGGTGTGTCGCACCGCTCGCCGGGTGTCGCCACCTGGGCGCTGGCCCATGCGGAATATGCCGAGATCATCGCCGACCTCAACCATATCCATCCGCAAGTGATCCTGATGGCGCGGCGCGCGATCCCGAAGCTCTACACGGTAACGGATGCGTCGGCCGCCGCCGGCATGCCCGATGGCGAATACATGCTGGGCGACCGCAAGGTGATCAAGCGCGGACTCAAGGTGGTGCTGAAGGAACAGGAAGACACATTGGCCAGCAGCGTGATCACGCTGGCCGATGCCGTGCGCAACCTGGTCTCCATTGGGCTTCCGTTGACCGAAGCGGTGGCGATGGCCTCAACGCGGCCCGCCGATTATCTCGGCCTCGACGATCTCGGCCGCATCAAGCCGGGCGCGCGCGCCTCGATGGTGCAGCTCGACGGGCAGTTGCAGGTGCGCGGCGTGTGGATCGACGGCGAGGGGATCGATGTCGCAGCTTGATGCCGAGATCGCGGAAATCCCGGCGCGGCTGAGAACGGTCGCCGCCGCCAACCGCAAGGCGCTCGCGGATGCCGCGGCGCGCTTCAAGGCCAAGCGGCCGCCGGCGCTCTTCACCATCGCGCGCGGCACCTCGGACGCCGTGGCGGCCTATGCCGGCTATCGCCTGACGCCCGCGCTCAATCTGCCGGTGGGTTCCTTCGCGCCGTCGCTCGCCAGTCTCGACGGCGCGCGGCCGCAGGGCGGCGGGATCTGGACGCTGTCGATCTCGCAATCGGCGCGCAGCCCCGACCTGATCGCGGCGCAGGCGGCGTTTGCCGATGCCAAGGGCGTGCGCCTCGCGCTGGTCAATGACGTGACGGCGCCGCTGGCGACCGGCGCCGATATCGTGCTCGATCAGAGCGCCGGCGCCGAGAAATCCGTGGCGGCCACGAAGTCCTTCGCCTGTTCGCTGCTCGCCGTCGATCTGCTGGCCGAAGTGCTGGCGGGCCGTGGTGACGGCGCGGACGCGCGCTGCGCGGCACTGGCCGACGCGGCGCAGAAGCAGATGGAAGCGAAGCTTGATCTCGGCCTGCTTGAGTCGGTGGAGGCTGCCTATGTGATCGGCCGCGGCCTCACGCTGCCGATCGCGACGGAAGCGG
>CAZNZI010000290.1:0-4585 GCA_964577475.1 uncultured Rhodospirillaceae bacterium | reverse complement strand
CTGGGTGCCTGGCGTGTCGGCGATGTCGTTGAAGCAGTGGCGCGAGCCGAGGGTGCGCAGCGTCCGCGCGGCTCTGACCACCTCCTGCGCTTCCGCGATCGTGCGCGGTGCGACCACCCGCTCGGCGCCGTAGACGAGGTTCCCCGCCCAATTGGTGCGGGGTTTCGAGGCGTCGAGCGAGGCGGTGTTAGCCATGCAGCGATCATGTCGGCTGATCGCGGTGACATCAACGTGGTTTGCGATCGTCAGGACGGCTCAGCAAATTAGCCCGTCATTCCCGCGCAGGCGGGAATCCAGGGCCGTTTCCCTTGCGACCCCTGGACCCCCGCCTTCGCGGGGGTGACGAAAGAACTAAGGCGTTACCGCCTAGATCACCGCGTGTTTTTCCGCTTCCTTCAGTGCCGGCGCGGCGCCGGCATGGGCGCGGTGGGTGGCGGGCGGCTTGGGATTGGCGAGGCCCCTGATCACCGTGTCGATGATGCGGTCGGTCCACTGCTCGTCGAACGCACCGGTGCGCCAGAGGAGGCGGAAGAAGAAGGGGCTGATCAGCGCATCGAGTGCCGCGTCGATATCGATGTCGGGGCGCAGCTCGCCCGTGGCGATGCCGCGCTGAAGCGCCAGGCGGCCTTTGTCGCGGCGCGGCGTCAGGAAGCGCTCGCGGAACCGCTCGGCCGCACCCTCCTGGCATTGGCCGCCGCCGACGAAGGAAGCGAGCACCTTGCCCGGCTTGCCGCTGAAGCTTTCGCCCAGGCGATGCAAATAGAGTTTGATGCCTTCGATCACCGATTCGGGGTGGGTTTCCTCGACGGCGTGCAGTTCGGAGGAGAACTCGCGCAGAAGCGCGTCGAAGGCCAAATCCTCCTTGGTCGGCCACCACCGATAGATGGTGGTCTTGCCAGCGCCGGAACGGGCGGCGACGCCTTCGATGGTAAAACCGCGATAGCCCTCGGCATCGATCATGTCGAACGCGGCCTTCAGGATCGCATCGCGCGTCGTTTCGTCGCGTTTTCGCCCCGGCGTGCGTTTTTCTGTGTCGTTGCTCATGGTTCCCTCGCAACAATCTTAGGATACGCTACGTCACGTATCTTAAATCTTCAACACAGATGTAACCTCTCAGGTCATCGCTTCAACCCGCGGATTGTGCTTACGCCGTGATTTCGCAGCCCATGCATGGCTCGAAATTTCGTAAAATTATATTAAATTTCAATCCATAAGGTGGAAGCGGTGTCCGTCAAGTGACCGAGCCCATATCGATACGCAACGTCACGTATTCCAAAAACGCATTGGATATTGCACTGCGAAAGGATGATATTCCGTTCCGACACGTCGCGTATCGTTATTCATCCAGCGATGTGGTGAGGGGACTGGAAGCAACGGCGGAATGGTCCGACGTACCGGCCACCGGTCCAAAGATAAGAGTAAGGAGAGTTACCATGAATAAGCTCACTTCTGCCGTTGCCGCCGTCGGCCTCGTGCTCGTCGCTTCCACCCCGGCCTTCGCGAATCGCGCCGGTGGCCCCGACACCACGAACCCGATTGTGAAGGAAGGCGTTGCGGCCACTCAGAACGCTGCGGTTACCGGCAGCGTCGAGGTGTGGGCCGGCCAACAGCGCCAGGTTCAGCCGACCGTTCTCGCCGATGCGGTGACGGGCGCGTCGTCCGATCCGACCGAGGTCGTCCATGTCGGGCGCCTGGCCTATCGCATCCAGAAGGACCATGCGGTGGGCATCGACGGCACCGCCGTCGCGAGCAGCGGCCGTCTCTTCGTCGTCAACGGCTGATCGATCGTACCCCCCTACGATCTGATTGGCCTCTCCGGCCGCCGATCCACTCTTCCCCCCTGTAGTGGATCGGCGGGCCGGAAAACTAAGGGAGAAGGAAAATGCTTGGTTTAGTTTTCACTCTGGTTTCGGCGATCCTCGGCGTCGCGATGTTCGGCGCGATTCTGCTCGCCCCCAGTTCCTCGCGTGCCGAAGCGTCCATCGCCAGCAGTGAAAGTGCTGGCGATGGGTCGCCTGCGATCGTGGCCAGCGCCAAACATCGTGCTTTCGACATCGTCGCGATCGATGAGGTTCGCGTCGCCAACGCGAATGTGAACGGCAACATCGGCAAGGATGATGTGCCGCCGAAGCCGTCTCGCCCGGCAACCGACCAGCAGCCGCGCACGCAGGTCGCGCAGGTCGTGAAACAGCAGCAGCAAGTCGCGTGGCAGATGGCCGCGCAGATCCCGACCAGCCAGACGATGTTGCGTCAGATGATGTGAAGTCCGTTCCGGCCGGTGCGTTCGCACCGCCGGACCCGGCGGGAAACCGCCCGTCGATCGCGTTGCCGTGAGGCAGCGCGTTTTTTGTTTCTTAGGACAGCTTAGGTCTTTTCGGGCTTCAACGCTCCCTCATCCTCCCGCTGCGCGGGTCCCTCCCTCTCCCGCACGCGAGAGAGGGGCGGGGTGAGGGGCAGGCGCTGCGCAACAATCAATTGAAGTGTAGAGCCAACCCGTCAGCTCAACTCCCGTGCCGCGCTGTCGATGCCGGCGAGCGTGAGCGGGAACATGCGGCCACCCATGAGACGCTGCATGGCGCCGACGCTGCTCGTATAGTTCCAGCCGTTTTCCGACAATGGGTTCAGCCAGGCGGCGCGCGGGAATTGGCGCAGCAGCCGCTCCATCCATACCGCGCCCGACTCCTCGTTCCAATGTTCGACGCTGCCGCCCGCCATCGAAATCTCCGAGGGCGCCATCGCGGCATCGCCGACGAAGATCAGCTTCCAGTCGGACGGATAGGTGCGGATCACGTCGAAGGTGCTGGTGGTATCGTCGTAGCGGCGGCGGTTATCGCGCCACAGCCGCTCATAGGGGCAGTTGTGGAAGTAGAACGACTCGAGGTGCTTGAACTCGCTGCGCACGGCGGAAAACAGCGTCTCGCAGAGCCGCACATGGTCGTCCATCGAGCCGCCGATATCGAGCAGAAGAAGCACCTTCACCGCATTGTGGCGCTCGGGCACCATCTTGATATCGAGCATGCCCGCCTTGTGGGCGGTCGAGCGGATCGTGTCGTTGAGATCGAGTTCGGTGGCCGCGCCCTCGCGAGCGAAGCGGCGCAAGCGGCGCAGCGCGATCTTGACGTTGCGGGTGCCGAGTTCGATCTTGTCGTCGAGATTCTTGAAGTCGCGGCGGTCCCAGACCTTGATCGCCTTCCGGTGCCGCGATTCCTCCTGGCCGATGCGCACGCCCTCGGGATTGTAGCCATGCGCACCGAAAGGCGAGGTGCCGGCGGTGCCGATCGCCTTGCTGCCGCCCTCGTGACGCTTTTCCTGTTTGGCCAGGCGCTCCATCAGCGCCTTCATTACCGCTTCGAATCCGCCGAGGGATTCGATCATCGCCTTCTCTTCGTCGGTCAGGTTCTTCTCGGCGAGTTTCTTCAGCCATTCCTCGGGAATGCGCGCCATCAGCTCTTCGAGTTCGGCGGCGCTGGGGCCGATGCCCTTGAACACTTCGGCAAAGACGCGATCGAACTTGTCGAGATGGCGCTCGTCCTTCACCAAGGTGGCGCGCGCCAGATAGTAGAAGCGCTCGACCCCGTGCTCGGCCACGCCCTTCTGCATCGCTTCCATCAGGGTCAGGTATTCGCGCAGGGTAACCGGGATCTGGGCCCGCTTCAGCGCGTAGAAAAAGCCCGGGAACATCAGCCGGCCGCCAAGTCAGATTTGTCCGTCATTGCGAGCGGCCCCTGGGCGGTGCGGCAATCCATCTTTGCGGTAGGGACGGTGGATTGCTTCGTCACGTCGTGCTCTACACGCATTCGCATGACGTTCCTCGCAATGACGACTATAGTTAACGCCCCTCGCGCCGCGCCATGAAGGCAAGGCGTTCGAACAACTGCACATCCTGCTCGTTCTTCAGAAGCGCACCATGCAAGGGCGGAATCAGGCTGCGCTGGTCTTTGGCGCGCAGCGCCTCGGGCGGCAGGTCTTCGACCGTCAGCAGCTTGATCCAGTCGAGCAGTTCCGAGGTCGAGGGCTTCTTCTTCAGCCCCGGCACCTCGCGCAACTCGAAGAACACCGAGAGCGCCTCGTGCAGCAGCTTCTTCTTGATGTCGGGGAAGTGGACCTGGACGATCCGCTCCATCGTCTCCTTTTCGGGGAAACGGATGTAGTGGAAGAAGCAGCGGCGCAGGAAGGCGTCCGGCAACTCCTTCTCGTTGTTCGAGGTGATGAAGACGATCGGCCGCTGGCGCGCCTTGATCACCTCGCGCGTCTCGTAGACATGGAATTCCATGCGGTCGAGTTCGAGCAGCAGGTCGTTGGGAAATTCGATATCGGCCTTGTCGATTTCGTCGATCAGCAGCACGGGCGGGGAAGGGGCATCGAATGCCTCCCACAGCTTGCCGCGCGAAATGTAGTTCCTGATGTCGTGGACGCGCGCGTCGCCCAGCTGCGAGTCGCGCAGGCGTGCCACGGCGTCGTACTCGTACAGGCCCTGCTGCGCCTTGCTCGTGGACTTGATGTGCCACTCGAACAGCGGCAGTCCGAGCGCGCGCGCCACCTCCTGGGCGAGCTGCGTCTTGCCGGTGCCCGGCTCGCCCTTGAT
>CAZNZI010000289.1:0-2727 GCA_964577475.1 uncultured Rhodospirillaceae bacterium | reverse complement strand
CATGAAGTGCTGATGCACCATGCCGATGACGTGTTTGATAGCATCGCGCGATTCGGTGATGCGCACCGTCTGGCCGTTGACCAGGATCTCCCCCGCATCGGCTTCGTAGAAGCCGTAGAGGATGCTCATCAGCGTCGATTTGCCGGCGCCGTTCTCGCCGACAATGCCGTGGATATGGCCACGCTTGACGACGAGGTCGATGGATTTGTTGGCGTGGACCGCGCCGAAGCGCTTGTCGATGCCGCGCAGTTCGATGGCGGGCGGCGCGCCGGAAGCGGACGCGGGAGGCGAGCCCATAGTGTTTTGAGCCATGGGCTCGCCCCCGCTTACGAAATCACCCTGACTCAGCTCACAGGGCAGGCGTTGTCGGCCATGTAGTCATGCACCTTGATCTTGCCCGAGATGATGTCGGCCTTGGCGGCCTCCACCTTCTTCTTCATGTCGGGCGTGATCAGCTTTTCGTTGTTCTTGTCGAGCGCATAGCCGACGCCGTCTTCCTTGAGGCCGAGCACGTTGATGCCCGGCTTCCAGGTGCCGTTCTTCGAGTCCATGAAGGTCTTCTCGGTGGCCACGTCGACGCGCTTGACCATCGAGGTCAGCATCTGGCCGGGGTGCAGGTAGTTCTGGTTCGAGTCGACGCCGATCGCCAGCTTCTTGGCGTCGACGGCGGCCTGATACACACCGATGCCGGTGCCGCCGGCGGCGGCGTACACGACGTCGGCGCCCTGCTCGATCTGGCTCTTCGCCAGCTCGCCGCCCTTAACGGGGTTGTTCCAGGCCGACGGATCGGTGCCGGTCATGTTGGCGATCACCTTCGCCTTCGGGTTGGCGTACTTCACGCCCTGGACGTAGCCGCATTGGAACTTGCGGATCAGCGGGATGTCCATGCCGCCGACGAAGCCGACGGTGCCGGTCTTCGACGCTTCGGCCGCGAGCATGCCGACCAGGAACGAGCCTTCCTGTTCCTTGAAGACGATCGATTCGACGTTCGGCAGATCGACAACCATGTCGATGATCGCGAAATGGGTCTTGGGGAATTCCTTGGCGACCTTGCCGAGCGCGTCGGCCTGCGCGAAGCCGACCGCGATGACCGGGTCGTAGCCCTTCTGCGCGAAGGTGCGCAGGAACTGCTCGCGCTGCGCTTCGTTGGTGACTTCCTGGGCGCCGTATTTGATGCCCGTCTCTTTGGTGAACTTCATGGCGCCGTTGTCGATGCCTTCGTTGAAGGACTTGTCGTGACGGCCACCCATGTCGAACACGATCGCCGGCTTGATCGAGTCGGCCGCGAAGGCCGCCGTGCTCAAGGCGGTCGCGCTGATCACCAGCGCCCCGAATAGCGTCTTCATGTTGTCTCCCCTAGTCTGATGCCGCCGACCAAGTGCCAGGCGGCGCATTAACGCCCGCCGCGACTTCCGGCTGCTTCGGCGAATGTGAAGCACAGGCTGAGCGCTGTCAATCAGAGGGCGAACATTGACCCCTGAATTCACTACTGTTTGGAGCCCTTATAAGACGAAACCGGCCCGCCATTCCTGGCGAGCCGGTCCATTTAACACCTAAACACTTTGACGCACTCTATTCCGCGGCGGCACTCGCGGGCACGCGGCCGATCAGTGCGTCGAAATCAGCGATCAGTTTCGCCGTCACATCGCCGGGCGTGAAGCGGTATTTGTCGATCTCGCCGACCGGCGTGATCTCGGCGGCCGAGCCGGTCAGGAACACTTCCTGCGCCTTGGCCAGTTCGTCCGGCATGATCGCACGCTCGACGACTTTGATGCCGCGCTTCTTGGCGAGTTCCATCACCGTCTGGCGCGTGATGCCGTTCAGGAAGCAATCGGGTGTCGGCGTGTGGATCACGCCGTCGATCACCAGGAACACATTGGCGCCGGTCGCTTCGGCGATCTGGCCGCGCCAGTCGAGCATCAGCGCGTCGTTGTACCCGTCGGCTTCGGCGGCGTGTTTCGACAGCGTGCAGATCATATAGAGACCGGCCGCCTTCGATTTGGTGGGCGCCGTCTCGGGATGCGGGCGCTTCCACTTGGCCCAGGTGAGGCGGATGCCCTTCTTGCGCAGTTCCGGCGGGAAGTAGGACGGCCACACCCAGGTGGCGATGGCGAAATGGATCTTGGTCTGCTGCGCCGACACACCCATCTGCTCCGGCCCGCGCCAAGCGATCGGGCGGACATAGCCGTCGACGATGTTGTTGGCCGCCACGGTCTTGCGCGTCGCCTCGTCGATCTCGGCCACGGTCAGCGGCACCTCGAAACCGAGGATGCGGCCCGAATCGATCAGGCGCTGGGAATGTTCGGTCAGCTTGAAGACCTTGCCGCCATAGACCCGCTCGCCCTCGAATACGGCCGAGGCATAGTGGAAGGCGTGGGAGAGGATATGGACCTTGGCCTCGCGCCAGGGCGTCAGCTTGCCTTCGAACCAGATCAGGCCGTCGCGGTCGTCGAAGGGGATCAAGCTCATTGACGGAACTCCCAAAATTCAAAACTAGGACCGAAAATGTCCAATTCCTGTTGCAATCGGTAACATTCCTGCGGCAATATGTCAATATGACTGACATAAAATCCGTTCTGCCCCTGGACGAAGAAGAGCTGCGCCAAGCGATCGAGCTGCTCTATTTCGCCTATCGGGGCTTCACCGCGGAACCCGACGCCATCCTATCGCAAATGGGCATGGGCCGGGCACATCATCGCGTCATCTATTTCGTCGGCCGCAATCCCG
>CAZNZI010000288.1:0-1538 GCA_964577475.1 uncultured Rhodospirillaceae bacterium | reverse complement strand
AATCGCCATCGCCTCCTCGCCTCGACCTATCTCGACCCGGTCGCCCTCGATATCAGACAGGCGCGCGGCATGGATGGGCTGATGCCGGGTGACAGCGCGCCCAAGCTCAGGGATGCGACGCTGATCGGCGTGGGCCAGGTCGACGGACCCGAGGATGTGCTGCTCGACGCCGCGGGCAACCTCTATTGCGGCACGCGCGACGGACGTCTTCTACGCTTCGCGGCGCCCGATCTCACCGAGGTCAGCCTGCTCGCCAAGATCGGCGGCCGGCCGCTCGGCCTCGCCTTCGATGCCGAAGGGCGTATCGTCACCTGTGTCGCCGGTATGGGCCTGTTGCGTATCGGGCTGGACGGCCAGGTGGAATTGCTGACCGACCAGACCGACCGCAGTCTGTTCAGCGTTCAGGACGACACCACCATCCGGATGGCCGACGATCTCGATATCGCGCCCGATGGCACGATCTATTTCACCGATGCGACCAAGCGCTACGACATCGGGAATTGGGGCCTCGACCTGCTGGAGGCGCGGCCCAACGGACGGCTGCTGAGCTATGACCCGAAGACGAAGAAAACCCGGACCGTCTGTGACAACCTGATCTTCCCGAACGGCGTCTGCCTCACCCATGACGGCAAGCATCTGCTGGTCGCCAGCACCTGGACCTGTTCGATCCTGATCTTCGATCTGGCGCATATCGCAGCCGGGCCGCGCGTCTTCCTGAGTGGGCTGCCGGGCTATCCCGACAATATCAACCGTGCGTCGGACGGCGGCTATTGGATCGCGCTGGCCGGCATGCGCAACCCGGTGCTCGACGAGATCATGACCCTGCCCGGCCTGCGCCGCCGCATGACCAAGCGCGTGCCGCCGACCAACTGGCTGTTCGGCAACCTCAATATCGGCGGCGTGCTGAAGATCGACGGCCGGGGGCAGATTCGCGATGCGCTATGGGATGCGCCGGACGGGCCCCTCTACATGATCACCTCGATGCGCGAGCACAAAGGCGCGCTCTATCTCGGCGGCGTGACCAACAACAAGATCGGGCGGCTGGCCCTACCCGGCGCCGATCCGCATTGGACCGGTCCCGGCAGCTATTGGACGAAGGCGTAACCGATGCTGCTCGCGCACCGCAAACACGAACCGCCATCGATGACGCTGGAAGGCGCGCTCGGCCCCAACCGGCGGCTGGACGGCGCCGAAGCGGTGCGCGTCGCGGCACCCGAGGCGATCTGCATTCTGCGGAACAATCAGCTTCTGGTCTCGTCGGGACCCGACGTGCTGCTGTTGCCACACTGGGGCGAGACGCCGACCCTGTGGCGGCGCTTCGATGCACCGGTGACGGCGCTGGCGGCCGGCCCGGGCGGGCGGGTCGCGGTCGGCCTGTCGGGTGGGCGGGTCGCCATGCATGACGAAACCGGCAGGCCTCTGCCCGGCTGGCAGCCGGCGACGCCGCCACGCGCCGTGGCCGATTGCCTGTTCCTGTCCGATGACGAACTGGCCGTCGTTGATCACGGCTATGGGCCGGACGAGCCCCTTCTCTCCTT
>CAZNZI010000287.1:0-3934 GCA_964577475.1 uncultured Rhodospirillaceae bacterium | reverse complement strand
GGCCGAGGCCCAGAATCACGGTGCAGACCCAGATCAGCGACAGCGGCGCGAACAGACAGCCGAGCACGCCGATCGACATCAAGACCTGGAAGAAAATGATCGCCGGGCGCTGATCGCGGCCGCGCGTCGCCAGCGGCGGCGCGATGAAGGAGGACGCGATCTGGATGAGAATCGTCAGCGAGAGCACCAAGCCCGCATTCTCGGGGCTCAGCCCGCGGCTGCGCAGGATCGGCGGCAGCCAGCCGAGGCCCGCATAGAACACGGCCGACTGGAGCGCCATGAACAGAGTCACCTGCCAGGCGAGGGGATCGCGCCACAGGCCGCGCACATGGACGCGCGCGCGTGCCGATTCGGCGCTGCGCTTCGGCACCATTGGCAGCCAGAGGAAGAAGGCGCCCAACGCCGGCAGTCCCCAGAAGGCCAATGATGCGGCCCATGATCCGTTGAACGCTTGTTCCAGCGGCACCGCCGCGCCCGCGCCCAGCGCGCCGCCGGCGCACAGCATCATCGCGTGGACGCCCAGCATCAGTGAGATGCGATTGGGGAAGTCGCGTTTGATCAGGCCGGGGATCAGCACGTTGATGATGCCGATCCCCACGCCGCCCAGGATCGAGCCGATGAACAGCGGGATGACGCCGTTCAGGCCGCGCAACCCGGTGCCGATCGCCAGCACGAGCAGGAAGATCAGGACGGTCCGTTCCATGCCCCAGCGCCGGGCCATCTTCGGCGCCAGCGGCCCGAAGATGCCCAGGCACAGTACCGGCGCAGTCGAGAGGATGCTCGCACCCAGTGTCCCCAGGCCCGCATCGCGCATCACTTCGGGCAGCACCGGGCCGAGGCTCGAGAAGGCCGGACGCAGATTGGCGCCAACCATCATGAAACTCGCGGTCATCAAAGCGATGCTATGGGCGCGCGACGGGAGGGTGGCGGAAGCGGTGTCGGTCATTCGGGGAATAAAGCGAGAGGAAACGAATGTATGCAGATACCATAGGGGCAATCCCGGTCCGCGCCAAGCGAATGGCTCACCTGCCGAGTTTCATTGTATGTGTGTCGCCGGATCGCGATAGAACCTCAACATCCTGACCGAAGACGAAGGATATCGACATGAGCGGTGCCAAAACTCTCCTCGAACTCGCAGGCGCCGATCTGACGCCGGCCAAGGTACGCGACGCCAGCTTGGTTCTGATCGACTATCAGAACGAATACCTGAAGGGTCCGCTCGCGCTCAGCAATCCGGAACCGGCCATCGCCAATGCCGTGCGTCTCCTGAAAGCGGCACGTGCCGCCGGTTCGCCGATCTTCCATATCGCGCATAAAGGCAAAGCCGGCAGCCTGTTCGATCGCGATGCCGAGCGCGGCCAGATCGTTCCGGCCCTCGCGCCGCTCGCCGGCGAGCCGGTCGTCGAGAAGGGATTGCCCAACGCCTTCGCCGGCACCGACCTGCAGACCCGATTGAACACGGCCGGCCGCAAGAACGTGATCTTCGTCGGCTTCATGACCCATATGTGCATCAGCGCCTCGGCACGCTGTGCGCTCGATCTCGGCTTCCGCAATACGATCGATGCCTCGGCCTGCGGCACGCGCGACCTGCCCGACGGCAAGGGCGGCGTGATCCCGGCGCAGACGGTTCACGAGGTGGCGCTGGTGGAACTCTCCGACCGCTTCGCGCTCATCGCGCAGTCGACCGACGCGCTGCTCTGACGGCGAAGCTCAGTGCAGCTTCACATGCGGCTCGGTGCGCCGTGTGATCGTGCGTGCGACCGTGTCCATCGTCACCTTGATGAAGCCGTGTAGCGCGAGCTCGTGCTGCTTGTAGAGCGACATGTACATCAGCCGCGCGATATAGCCCTCGATGGTCAGGTCGCCGCCGACCAGGAAACCCATCAGATTGCCGACGGTGCTGTAGGCGCCGAGCGACACCAGCGAGCCGAAATCGCGATAGGTATAGGGTTCGAGCGGCTCATTCGCGAGGCGCCGCTTGATCTGGCGCAGCATGTGGCTGGCCTGCTGGTGGGCAGCCTGGGCCCGCGGTGGCACGCCTTTCGGATGACCGGGCCAAGGACAGGCGGCGCAGTCGCCCAGCGCGAAGACGTTGGGATCGCGCGTCGTCATCAGGGTCTGTTCGACGACCAGTTGGTTGAGCGCGTTGGTCTCAAGCCCGTCGAGGTCCTTCAGGAACTCGGGCGCCTTGACGCCCGCGGCCCAGACGATCAGTTCCGCCTCGATGGTGCCGCCATCGGCCAGCACGACCTGCTGGTCGTTCACCGCCTTGACGCGGGCGTTTTTCATGATGGTGACGCCGAGCTTGCCGAGCAGTTTCTCGGCGGCCGCCGAAATGCGTTCCGACAGGGCCGGCAGGATGCGTTCGGCCGCTTCGATCACGGTGATGCGCAGATCGCGCTTCGGGTCGATTCCGTCCAGTCCATAGGCGATCGCGACCCGTGTCGTGCGATGAAGCTCGGCCGCGAGTTCGACGCCGGTCGCGCCCGCGCCGATGATCGCCACATGCAGCCGCGACGGATGGGCGTCATCGGGCTGCGTATGAGCGCGCAGGCAGGCATTGATCAGGCGGCGGTTGAAGCGCGAGGCCTGCTCCGTCGTATCGAGTGAGATCGCGTGTTCCTTCGCCCCCGGCGTACCGAAATCGTTGGTGCGGCCGCCGACCGCGATGATCAGCGTGTCATAGGGGATCGATGCGGCGGGCGTGATCAGCAGGCCTTCGTCGTCATGGGTGGCCGCGACCATCACTTCGCGCTTCGCCCGATCGAGGCCGCACATGGCGCCGAGCCGGAATTGGAAGTGGTGCCAATGCGCCTGCGCGATCAGGTCGGTTTCGTATTGTGCCAGGTCCATGCTGCCGGCGGCGATCTCGTGCAGCAGCGGCTTCCACAGATGGGTGCGCGACTTCTCGATCAGGGTCACGTGCGCCTTGCCGTGCTTGCCCAGCGTATCGCCCAGCCGCGTGACCAATTCCAATCCGCCGGCGCCGGCGCCGACCACGACGATATGATGCGGTGTTTCGGTCACGATACGACCCCTCCGTCATCCCAGCGCCGATGCTACCATGCCGCGCGGCGCCTGACAGGTTCCCGCGACTCGTTTAAGGTGCTGTATCCAATCGTGGAGACCCGATGGACCCCGCCGCCTTCACGACCCACGAGGTCTTCAACCAGCCGCCGCCGCTGGCCGGCTACGATCTCTTCGCAGCCGATACGGCGCTGTGCGAAGGCATCGTGCGCGAAGGCGCAGACTGGGCGGTGGACGAACTATACGCGCTCGGCAAACGCTGCGGCCATCCCGAGACGATCGAACTTGGCTTTCTCGCCAATGCCAATCCGCCGCAACTGAAACCTTTCGATCGCTTCGGCCACAGGCGCGACGAAGTGGCGTTCCACCCGGCGTGGCATGCGCTGCTCGAGATGCTGTTCGAGCATGGCGTTCATACCGGTCCTTGGGCCGCGCCGAGGCCCGGTGCCCATGTAGCGCGCGCGGCCAAATTCATGCTCGCGGCCCAGGTCGAATGCGGCTCATTGTGTCCCACCACCATGACCTACGGATCGGTGCCGGCGCTGCGGCGCGATCCGGTCATCGCCGAGACCTGGCTGCCGCGCATCGTCTCGCGCCGCTACGACCGTCGCTTCGCGCCCGTGACCGAGAAGACGGGCGCGATGATCGGGATGGGACTCACCGAGAAACAGGGCGGGTCGGACGTGCGCGCCAACACCACCCGCGCGGAACCGGTCGCGGGCACGGAGCGCGAGTACCGGTTGGTCGGACACAAATGGTTTCTCTCCGCGCCGATGTGCGACGGATTCTTGGTCACGGCGCAGGCGCCGAAGGGCATGACCTGCTTCTTCCTGCCACGCTTCACCCCCGATGGTGCACTCAATGCGCTGCGGCTCCAGCGGCTGAAGGATAAGCTCGGCAACCGCTC
>CAZNZI010000286.1:0-2552 GCA_964577475.1 uncultured Rhodospirillaceae bacterium | reverse complement strand
CGTGCCAAGGCCGAGGCGATGCTGAAGGCGCGCATCTATGAGGCCGAGTTGCAGCGCCGCGAGGCGATCGCCAATGCCGAGAACGCGCAGAAGTCGGATATCGGCTGGGGACACCAGATCCGCTCCTACGTGCTCCAGCCCTATCAGCTGGTGAAGGACCTGCGCACCGAGGTCGAGACCTCGGACACCCAGGGCGTGCTCAACGGCGATCTCGACAAGTTCATGGCGGCGTCGCTGGCCGCGCGCCTGGGTCGGTTGGCGTCGGAGAACGCGGAGAACTGAGGAGAAGCGGATGTCATTGCTTCGTTGCTTCGCATCTCACAATGACGTTTGTCTGACGCCTCCCGGCTTACCCCCCACCTCGAATACCGACGAACGCCCCACCGGGGCGTTCGTACCAAACCTCCGGTGGAGGTTTGGAAGGCATTCGACCTCCCCCTCAAGGGGGGAGGGTTTTGTTTTGGGGCGCGACGATGCCATTTCCCGATTCCTTCCCCCCTTGAGGGGGAAGGTTAGGATGGGGGGTGTTGCGCGCACGATGATTGCCGCACTACTCCTCGCTACTACTTTGTCGCCCGTCTACGCCGAAAACGCCCTCACCCCAGCACCCGGTTCGCCTGACTCGATCGGCTCGCCGGCCAATGGCTGTGTCGTTGGCGCACAGCCACTGCCGGTCTCGGGGCCGGGCTGGGAAGTACTCCGCCCGTCCTCGAATCGCAACTGGGGCAATCCGTTCCTGATCGCCTTCCTCGAAGACATGGCCGCCAAGTCGCGCCCGCTCGGTACTTTGCTGATCGGCGATCTGGGCATCGCACGCGGCGGGCCCATGGCGTCTGGCCATGCCAGCCATCAACTCGGTCTCGACGTCGATATCCTGTTCCGCCTCGCCACCGGACGGATCACCGAGGATGAACGCGAGCACCCCGTGTTCGACGAGGTGATCGCCGGCGGGGGCATGAACAAATCGCTCTGGGGCGCGCCCCAGGTGGCACTGCTCCGCCAGTTCGCGAACGATCCGCGCGTCGAGCGCATTTTCGTCAACCCGGTGATCAAGCGCGACCTCTGCCGCACCGTCACCGGCGACCGCGGCTGGATTCACAAGATCAGGCCCTGGTGGGGCCATGCCGCCCATTTCCATGTACGGCTTTCCTGTCCGCCCGGCGACCGCGATTGTGTGCCGCGCGAGGCGATCCCCGAAGGCGATGGTTGCGGTGCCGCGCTCGACTGGTGGTTCAAGCCGGAAGCGGCGAAACCGAAGCCGCGCCCGCCCGGTCCGAAGCCCGAACTGCCGGCCGCCTGCAAGGCGATCCTGGAGAAATAGCAGCCGCCCATGGCCGCGCGGGAGCGGGCCATGGGCGGTGCGATGACGGGACGAACCTTATTGCTGCTCGTGCACCGTCGTGGTGGTGGTCGTGGTCGACCGCTGCACCGGTTCGACCGGTGCCGGGGTGACCTCGCTCGGCGCCGCCGTCGTGGTCTGCTCGGTCGTGGTGGTCTTGGTCACCTTTTCCGAACTGCCGCCGCCGCAACCGGCGAGGGCCAGGGTGGCGCCCAGCAGGGTGATGCCCAGCGTCATCTTCAAGCCGTTCTTCATCTCAACCTCCTGTGAAGGCGACCGATCACTCGGTCGTCGTGGTGGTCGTGGTGGACTTGCGATAGGTCGTGCTGGTGTTGTCCGGCGCGGTGACCTTCCGCTCATGGGTGACACTCGTCTGCGCGCCGTCGGCCGAGGTGGTCTTCGAGCTCGACGTCTCATTCGTGCCGCTGGCGTCGGAATGATAGGTCTTGGTCTGCTCGGTGGCCGTACCGTTGGCATCGACAGAAGAGCTCGACTGGGTCGCGCTGTAGCTGTGCGTCGGTTCGACCTTCTTGGTGACGGTGGTGCTGGTCTTGGTCTGGGTTTCCTCGGAGTAGAGGCTGTCGGCGAATGCGATGCTGCTCATCAACACGAGGGCCGCGGGAGCGGCAATCAACATCCTCTTCATGGCGGGTCTCCTGGGTTGCTAGCCGTCGAGAGCCCGCATGATCGGCGTGAAAAATGACTGCTTCTGGATGAGGTTGTGACGAGGTTGCCCAGAATTCCACAGCCACCGATTTGAAACGGTGTGTGGCAGGACTGCGACCGGTGCCCGACTAACGGAGCGTGAGGCGCATCGCGCAGCGCCGGTCTTCGGGCAAGCCGTGCTCGATCTCGTCGCGCAGGATCGCCGCAAGACGGGAGTCGATCGCGGCACCGTTCAGAAGCACGAAACCCGTTCGCCCGTACCAAGGCGCGTTCCACGGAACATGGGTGAAGGTGGTCAGCGTCACGGAAGCCAGCCCGCGATCCCGCGTCCAGGTCGTGGCGGCGTCGAGCAGGGCCGTGCCGATGCCCGTGCCTTGATGATCCAGGTGTACGGCCAGTTCCCAAATGTGCAGATCGTCCCCCGCGACTTCCGCCATCAGGAAGGCGATCGGCTTGTCGGCCGCGTCCACCGCCACCCAATGGGCGCCTTTGGCGATCAGGCTGCGGTGGCGGCCGGTGCCGTGATTGGCGTCATCGGCCACCCAGG
>CAZNZI010000285.1:0-2140 GCA_964577475.1 uncultured Rhodospirillaceae bacterium | reverse complement strand
CGACAAGGTCCGGGCCGAACTCGAAAAGTTCACCGACGAGCCGCTCCTGGCGGGTCTCACGACCTTTACGCCGAAGCTGCATACCAACCTCAATCGTCCGATGTTGATGATCGAGGTGAAGGACACGAAGCCGTCACCGCTGGGTTACTACGACATGCGCAAGCATGACTATGTCGAGTGGTGGAAGTAAACTGCTGAGTGGCCGGGGCGCTTCGGCGCCCCGGTTGTTTTCAGCGGGCATTCAAGGGCGATCGTGACATCGCTGCAAACTTCGAAGGTTAGTGTTCATTTCGATGGGCTTCGCGCCCTCGAAAGCGTTGATATCGTCCTCGCGGAAGGCAATATCCTCGGTCTGGTCGGTCCCAACGGAGCCGGAAAGACCACGCTCGTCAATGTGATGAGTGGATTCCAAAAGCCAAGCGAAGGCGACCTGATGCTCGGCGGCCAGACGGTCACCGACATCTCTCCAGAACGCTTGGCGAAGCAGGGGGTGGCGCGCACCTTCCAATCGGTGCGCCTGTTCCGGCGGCTCAGTGTATTCGACAATGTGATCGTTGCCGCGCTCGCTCATCATCCGCGGATGGCGCAGGCGCGCGAAGCGGCGCGTGCCGCGCTGGCCTTCCTCGGCTTGGAAACGCTGTCTCACCGCCGGGCCGGCGCGTTGGCCTATGCCGATGAGCGCCGCGTCGGGATGGCGCGCGCCCTGGCCTTGCGCCCCCGCTTCCTGCTGCTCGACGAGCCAGCCGCGGGGATGGATGACGCCGAATGCGATTCGCTGGCGCATCTGATCGCGCGGATACCGCGTGAATTCAACTGCGGCGTCCTGCTGATCGAACACAATATCAGCGTCGTGACCAGCGTATGCCGCGACCTACACGTCCTGAACAACGGCCGCACCCTGGCCAGCGGTCCGATCGAGAAGGTGCGGAACGACCCCGAGGTCGTTGCCGCCTATTTCGGAGCGACCTGAGATGCTGCTCCAATGCGAAGGCGTCGAAGTCCGGTACGGCACGGTCCCCGCTGTCCGCGATGCCTCGTTTCATATCGAGGAGGGCGAGATCGTCTGTTTCGTCGGGCCGAACGGCGCCGGGAAATCGACGACCACTTTGGCGATCTCCGGTGTCCTGCAGCCGGCCAAGGGGGCAATCATTTTCGCGGCCCAGTCGATCATCGGGATGGAAGCTGAGGCGATCGTGGCGCTCGGCATCGGGCTGGTGCCGGAAGGTCGCCGCATCTTCACCCGCCTGACGGTCCGTGAGAACCTGGTCGTGGCCAGCGGGTTGCGGGGCGGGATGCAGAACGTCGCCGCGATCCAAGAGCGCGTCCTGACGCTGTTTCCGATCCTGCGGTCCCGCTACGACAGTTACGCAGGCCATTTGTCGGGCGGCGAACAACAGCAATTGGCGATCGCCCGGGCCCTGTTGACCAAACCGCGATTGCTGATCGTGGATGAGCCTTCGCTCGGCCTCGCGCCCAAATATGTCGATCTCGTCTTCGAGACCCTGAGGGAGGTGCGGAGCGCCGGCACGACGCTTCTGGTGGTCGAGCAGAGCATGAAGCGGGCGTTGAAGCTGGCTGATCGCGTCTACGTCATGCGGTCAGGCCGCGTCGTTCTGGAAGGTGCTTCCGCCGAGCTGGCAGGCCGTTCTGACCTGGAAAGCATCTATTTCGGGCATAAGGCCAGCGCATGAATCCCATTCAGCTCATCGTCGATGCTCTCAGTCAAGGCAGCCAATACGCGCTGATCGCGCTCGGCATCGGTCTCGTCTTCGGTGTGATGCGGATGATCAACTTCGCCCATGGCGATCTCATCATGATCGGCGCCTACGCATTGGTAGTCCCTTCGACGGCCGATCTCGCGCAGCCTTTCATCGGCTCCTGGCCCGGCATCTTCATGATTATCGCAATCACGGCCATAGTCGCCTTCGTCGCGCTGGCGACGGAGCGCTTTGCCTTTCGGCCCTTGCGGCGGCGGGAGGTCGATAGCGCCACCCTGCTGATCTCGTCTTTCGCTATCAGCTATCTGCTGCAAAGCTTGGTGCTGTTCGTCCATACCGGACGCCCGAAATCGGTCAGCATCTTCCCGAGCCTCACCCGGCAGATGATGATCGGCGGCGTTCGCCTCGCCTGGGTCGATGTG
>CAZNZI010000284.1:0-2866 GCA_964577475.1 uncultured Rhodospirillaceae bacterium | reverse complement strand
CAGGACGGCACGGCGCAGATCATCATCCCGCCCGGCCCGCGGCTGGGCAATCTCGTGATCGAGGCCAAGGACCTGAAGAAGGGCTATGGCGACCGGCTGCTGATCGAGAATCTCTCGTTCAAGCTGCCGCCCGGCGGCATCGTCGGCGTGATCGGCCCGAACGGCGCCGGCAAGACCACGCTGTTCCGTATGATCACCGGCCAGGAAAAGCCCGATGGCGGGACGTTCACGGTCGGCGATTCGGTGAAGCTCGGCTATGTCGATCAGTCGCGCGACCAGCTCGACCCCAACCACTCGGTGTGGGAAGAGATCGCGGGCGGCAAGGACGAGGTCGAGGTCGGCAAGCGCAAGATCCCCAGCCGCGCCTTCGTCTCGCAGTTCAACTTCAAGGGTTCCGACCAGCAGAAGAAGGTGGGCCAGCTCTCGGGCGGTGAACGCAACCGTGTCCATCTCGCCAAGATGCTGAAGGCCGGCACCAATGTCATCCTGCTCGACGAACCGACCAACGATCTGGACGTGGAAACCCTGCGCGCGTTGGAAGAGGCGCTGGTCGAGTTCCCCGGCTGCGCCGTGGTCATCTCGCACGATCGCTGGTTCCTCGACCGCATCGCCACCCACATCATCGCCTTCGAAGGCGATTCCCATGTGGAGTGGTTCGAGGGCAACTACGAAGCCTATGAAGCCGACAAGAAGCGCCGCCTCGGCGCCGATGCCGACCAGCCGCACCGGATCAAATACAAGCCGCTGACGCGATAGGGACGCTTGGGCCGTCGCGGGAATCGGGGGTATCGTGAACGCGCGCCAGAGCAAAGTCGTTGGGTTGCTGGCTGCCTTAACCATGTGCGCAGCGTGCGGGACGGCGAGCCCCGTCGCGACCGATCCTGAGTTGATGCAAATCTGCGCTTCGACGACCGATCTCTATGGGCGGCCGCTAGACGTTCATGAGGTCGCCGACGCACGGGTCCAGAGCCGCTTTGGATCGGTCTGCCACTCACTCGAGCGGCTGGACGGCATAGATTTCGGGAATCAAAGAATAGTCTACGCCTGCACGCTCGCCATGCTTCGAAGGGCAATTCCCGGACATGGTCCTTCGCCAGCTCAACTTCTGGAAGCGTTTGGCCGGCCCATCGATCTGAAGATGTTCGACCATTCGCTTGGTGAAGCGGACGATGTGAGGGCGCGCATCTACGACGGAGCCAATAACAAGGAAGAAATCGACAATGCAACGCCCAACGCGGTGATGAGCCTGGGTGGCGGCGTTATAGGCACATTCATCGTGCTGACCGACGATGCCGGGCAAGTCGACGCGATTTTATTCACCCGCGGAGAGACGAAGAAGGCGCTGCGTGCAGTCACTTCGCTCGCTGGGGCGTTAGATCTTGTAGAACTCGAAAACTATTCAGGCTTTGTGAATGCAGTGGGCGCGCGTCGACCGCTTTGCACCGCGGGAACGATAGAGCGCAACTCGTCCGGTTGGACGATTGGGAACGTTCACGTGCACGAAAACTGTAGTCCGGCGAAGGCGATCGACATCCGGGTGGAAAAAACCGGATCGATCGCTATCGTGAAATCGCGCCCCGCGTCTGACGGCGTAAGCTGCGCAGATTGATCGAGCGCACGAACCGCGCGCCTATTTCCCCGCGCGCAGCTCGTCGTTCTTCTTGCGCATGGTGGCGAGCAGGTTTTCGAGCTTGCCGCCGCTCGACTGCATGGCGCCGGCGAAATCCTGGCGCTGGGTCAGGGCCATGCTGACGCCTTCCACCAGGATGTCGGTGATGCGCCACTGGCCATCCACCTTGTGGACGCGCCAGCCGAGATGGAGTGGGTCGCCCTGGCTGCGCTTCACCAGCGAGTCGACGATGATGAAGCCGTCGTCGGCCGCCGATGCGCCGACGAGTTCGAACGATACGCCGCTGTAATCCTTGAAGCGCGTCGACCAGGTCAGCACCGTGAAATCGGTGAAGTCGGTCAGGAATTCCTTCTGCTGGTCGGGCGTCGCGTTCTTCCAGTGCCGGCCCAGCACGAACTTGCCGACTTCGGGAATGTCGAAGGAATCCTGGAACAGCACGCGGAATTTGTCGGCGCGGTCCTTGTCGCTCATGGCCTTGTCGTTGACCAGCACGAGCGCCTTGTCGGCCAGGGCCCGGATGGCGGACTGTGCGCTGTTGGCGTCGGCCGCAGTATCGGCACGGACGCCCGCGCTCATCACCAGTGCGGTGCAGAAGGCGAATGCCGCAAAAGCGCGGCGCGACAACATGGTCATACCCTTGTCCCTGATCCGGTTTCCCGAGTCCTACTTGGCCGGCGCGTAATCGGGCGGCCGGCGGTCGTGGAGAATCTCGGTGTCATGCTTGCCGGCACGAACCAGCGCTTCGCGGCGCTGGCGCGTCAAGCTGCGCATGGTGGCGTAATAGTCGAGCGAAGTGCGTTTGAGGTCGTCGACGAAATCGAGATAGGCCTCCCGCTGCGAAATCGCGGTCGCGCCGAAGCGCACCCAGTTCAGATAATTTAGGTGCTGATCGGTGAGATACCAGCCCAGCGGATCGTCGAAGTAATCGACGGCCAGGCCGATGCCGTCACGCGGATTCGACGGGCCGAACAGCGGCAACACCAGATAGGGGCCGGTGCCGACGCCCCACACGCCCAGGGTCTGGCCGAAATCCGCCTCGTGGGCCGGAATGCCCATCGGCTTGGCCACATCCATCACGCCCAGCACGCCGAACGAGGTGTTCAGCGCGAAACGCTCCAGCGTCTTGCCGGCCAGCTTGAAATTGCCCTGCAGCAGGTCGTTGAGCAGGATGACGGGCGAATTGAGGTTGTCGAGGAAGTCCGACACGCGGTCGCGGCCAAAGGGCGGCACCACGGC
>CAZNZI010000283.1:0-2106 GCA_964577475.1 uncultured Rhodospirillaceae bacterium | reverse complement strand
TGGGGACTGCTGCATTCCAGGCTATGTGGGGCACGCCGGGCCCCTGGGGCGCCGCCGCCGCGAGCGCCGCGTCGAGCGCGCTCGACATCAGCGTCTGACCGGCGCGTAGACGATGACCACCTCCGGCGTAACTTCAACCCTCGGCGCGTCGAATACATCGGCGCAGCAGGCCGCCGCGCAGTCCAACGCGACGTCGCAGCAGCAGCTTGCGACCAACATGAACACGTTCCTGGAGCTGCTGACCGCGCAGCTGCAGCACCAGGATCCGCTGAACCCGATGGACACCTCGCAGTTCACCAACCAGTTGGTGCTGTTCGCCCAGGTTCAGCAGCAGATCGACATCAACCAGAACCTCGAAACGATGATGGGCAGCCAGAACAACGCGGCGCTCGCATCCTCGGCCAACTATCTCGGCACCGGCGTCACCGCCGTGTCGTCGGCGCTGCCCCTGCAGGAGAGCAAGGGCACCTACTACTACACGACACCGGCCAACACCGCGTCGGTCAGCGTGGTCATCACCGACAGCGCCGGCAACATCGTCAGCACCCAGACGGGCAGCGCGGCGACGGGCACGCACACCGCCACCTGGGACGGCTCCAACATCACGGGCGGCACCTCGCCCGACGGCACCTATCACCTGACGGTGACCGCGACCGGCACCACCGGCCAGACCACGCAGCTCGATACCGCGATCAGCGGCACGGTGACGGCGGTGGCCGTCGATCCGAACAACAACTCGCCGATGGTCATGCTGGGCAGCGTGGGCGTCGACTTGACCGACATCATTCAGGTTCAGCAGGCCGGCACGACCGATGGAAACATCGGCCAGGTCGGGACCGCGCTGAACAACGCGCAAAACGCAAATTCATCCGGCTCGACGAACTGACGCCCGGACGATTGGAGTAGGAGAACGACATGAGCTTGTACGGTGCATTGTTCTCGGGCGTGTCGAGCCTGGCATCCGAGTCCAGCGCGATGGGCGCGATCGCCGACAACATCTCGAACGTCAACACGATCGGCTACAAGGGTACCGACGTGAACTTCAACACCCTGGTCACCCAGCAGGTGTCGGTCACGCAGTACTCGCCGGGCGGCGTCCAGTCCGCGCCGCGCGCCGCCGTGGACGTGCAGGGTCTGTTGCAAGCCACCAGCTCCTCGACCGACATCGCGCTTTCGGGCCAGGGCTTCTTCATCGTCAACTCGGTGTCGCAGCCGAGCTCGGGCGGCGGTCAGTTCGCCTATACCCGCGCAGGTTCGTTCATCCCCGATCAGAACGGCTATCTGAAGAACGCCTCGGGCTATTACCTGCAGGGCTGGTCGCTGGTGCCGACCGACAGCAGCGCGGCCGCCAAGCCGAGCGAAATCGACATCAACGGCACCACCTATATGACGGCCTACAAGAATTCCGACGGCACCTATCACTACATCAACCAGAACATCGTCAGCCCGACCGATCTGCGGTCGCTGAACCTGAACACGATCGGCGGCACCGCGCAGGCCACGTCGAACATCAGCATGGGCGCCAACCTCCCCTCGGGCGACCCCATCTTCAACATCAACAACACGACGGCCGGCGGCATCCATAACAGCAACGTGCTGGTCTATGATTCGCTGGGCGACTCGACCAACGCGCAGTTCACCTGGACCAAGCAGGCGGCCAACGCCTGGTCGCTGGGCGTGACGCCGCCTTCGGGCGCCGCGGTGGCGACCTTGTACAACAACTCGTCGGAGACGGCCGGCCCCCTGGTCTATTCGTCGCAGGGCCAGATCGAATTCAATTCGCTGCCGCCCGACGGTTCGTATTTCCAGATCAGCTCGGGCTCGACCTCGTCGACCAACCCGATCGTACAGGTCCAGTTCTATAATTCGAGCCTGGGCGACAGCGATCCGACCGCCGACACGCCGACCACGGTCAACGGCGTCAACAACGTGTCGATCCTGGGCGTCGATTTGAACGGCATCACCGGCACCTCGGACCTGACGAGCGCGATCACCGATACGATCACCACGGCCGCCAATACGCCGTACAGCTATACGGTCCCCACGCTGAACATCTCGAGCGTGCTGCTGGGCGGCATGGCCGACGGCGCGGGCCGCTACATCTCG
>CAZNZI010000282.1:0-10397 GCA_964577475.1 uncultured Rhodospirillaceae bacterium | reverse complement strand
ATATCGGACCGCTCGGGCTGAGGCCGCCGCAGGCGACGCCTTTCGCGGTATCTGTCGACCGGATGGTGATTTGGTACACGGTGGCGATAACGCTGTTCGTCGCGCCCGTCTTCATCGCTCTGGTCTATTTCGGGCTCAAATACCGCCGTGACCGCGAGGTCGACCGCAGTCAGCGCCAGAAGCGCAATGTCGCTGTCGAGCTTACTTGGACGATCACGCCCTTCGCCGTGATGCTGCTGTTCTTCTACTGGGCGGCCACGCTTTACGTGGGGGCTCTGACGCCGCCGAAGCGGGCGATGGACATATCGGCCGTCGGCCGGCAATGGATGTGGAAATTTCAGCACAGCGAAGGCCAGCAGGAGATCAACGCGCTGCATCTGCCGGCCGGGGAGGCTGTGCGGATGACGATGATCTCGCAGGATGTCATCCACGCCTTCTACGTACCGGCGCTGCGGGTCCAGTTCGATGTGTTGCCGGGCCGCTATTCCCATGTCTGGTTTCAGCCCGATAAGGTGGGCAGCTATCGCCTCTACTGCGCGCAATATTGCGGCACCGACCATTCTTCGATGGACGGGATCGTCACCATCCTGTCGCCAGCCGATTACCAAACCTGGCTGAAGGAGAACGGAACGGATCAGTCACTGGCTGCGCAGGGGGCCAAGCTGTTCGTCAGCTATGGATGCAGCGGCTGTCACGGCAGCCACGCGGCACAGCGCGCGCCGTCGCTCGATGGTATCTACGGCCACGCTGTGGCGTTGTCGGACGGTACCACCGTCATGGCCGATGATGCGTATATCCGCGACAGCATCCTCATCCCCGGCAAGCAGGTGGCCGCGGGCTATAAGCCCATCATGCCGAATTTCTCCGGTCAGGTGAGCGAAGACGATCTGATCCGGCTGATTGCCTATGTGAAGAGTTTGGGTACGGAGGCGCACCGATGATGACCGAACTCACCGGCGACGCTGCGCCGGCCGCCAGGCCCGATTCGTCCAACTATCTGCATGACGGCTATACGATCCGCTCGTGGCTGATCACAACCGACCACAAGCGGATCGCGCTTCTCTATTTCGCGGCGATCACCGTGTTCTTCTTCATCGGCGGCGGCGCTGCTGCCCTGATGCGCCTGTCGCTGGTCGTCCCCGATGGCGGCATCTTCAGCAACGACACCTACAATCGCCTGTTCACCCTGCATGGGGTGATCATGGTCTGGTTTTTCCTGATCCCGTCGATTCCCAACACTTTCGGCAATTTCCTGATCCCGCTGATGATCGGGGCGCGCGATCTCGCCTTTCCCAAGCTCAACCTGCTGAGCTTCTACATCTACATGCTGGGTGGGCTTTTCGCTTTCTATGCGCTGTTGGCGGGCGGCGTGGATACCGGCTGGACCTTCTACACGCCCTACAGCACCGGATGGTCGCATAGCTATGTCGCGGCTGCCGTGATCGGCGTGCTGATCGCCGGCTTCTCATCGATCCTGACCGGCCTCAACTTCGTCGTCACGGTTCACACGATGCGGGCACCGGGGATGACCTGGTTCAAACTGCCACTCTTCGTCTGGGGGCTTTACGCCACCAGCCATTTCCAGGAGCTGGCGACGACCGTGCGTGCGAACACCCTGGTGCTGCTGGTGCTCGAACGGGTCGCCGGCATCGGCATCTTCGATCCGGCGCTGGGCGGCGACCCGCTGCTGTTCCAAGACCTTTTCTGGTTCTATTCCCATCCGGCCGTCTACATCATGATCCTGCCGGCCATGGGCGTGATCAGCGAGCTGGTTTCGTGCTTTTCGTCGAAGCGCGTCTTCGGCTATCGCTTCGTCGCCTATTCGAGTCTCGCCATCGCCGCGCTGGGCTTCTTCGTCTGGGGGCATCACATGTTCGTGGCAGGCCAGTCGATCGAGGCCAGCCTGGCTTTTTCGCTGCTGAGCTTCGCCGTGGCCGTACCGTCCGCGATCAAGGTCTACAATTGGACGGCGACATTGCACAAAGGCGCGATCCGTTGGGCGTCCCCGATGCTCTACACGGCGGGCTTCATCGCCCTTTTCACGATCGGTGGGGTGACCGGGCTCATGCTGGCTTCGCTCGCCGTCGATATGCAGGTCCACGATACCTATTTCGTCGTCGCCCATTTCCACTTCATCATGGTGGGCGCGACCGTGATGGCCTATCTGGGCGCGCTGCATTTCTGGTGGCCCAAGATCACCGGCCGCCTCTATCCCGAGGTCTGGGCGCAGGTGGCATCGATCATTCTCTTCGTCGGCTTCATTTGCACTTTCTTTCCGCAGTTCATCCTCGGTTATCTCGGCATGCCGCGGCGCTACCATGCTTATCCGCCCGAATTCCAGATCCTCAACGTCTTCTCGTCGGTCGGTGCATCGATCCTGGCGGTCGGCTATCTGATCCCGCTGGTCTATCTGATCTGGTCGTTCTGGGCCGGAGAGCGGGCGAGCGCCAACCCCTGGGACGCGCGCGGACTCGAATGGCAAACCTCCTCGCCACCGCCGACTCATAATTTTTCCGGCGCACCGCCGCCGGTGCCGGAACCCTACGACTATCCGATCCGGACGCCCGAACATGGCTGAGGCTATGGGCGCCTATGACGATCTTTCGGCGATCCCGGTCGCCGAGCAGTTCGGCGACGCGAAGCAGCAGCACACGGCAAGCCGCTTCGGCATGTGGTTATTCCTGACGACCGAACTCCTGTTGTTCGGCGGACTTCTTCTGACGGCCTCGATCATTGCCACGACTCATCCCGAATGGATGCATCGCGTGGCCCGGCGGCTGGAATGGCAATTGGGCGGGATCAACTCGGTCCTGCTGATTTGCAGCAGCTTCGCGATGTCGGTCGCGGTCCTCGCGCTCCGGCAAAGGCGCGGCGTCCCATTCATCGCCGGCATGGTGAGCGCCGGTGTTCTCGGTCTCGCCTTCCTTGGGGTCAAAGCCTACGAGTATCTGGAGGATTACCGGCAAGGGATGATGCCGTTCCTGCGCGGGCCGTCGGACTCCGCCGGTGCCGATGACGGCCGCCTGTGGATCGACCTCTACTATGCCGCCACTGGGTTGCATGCGCTCCACCTCTCGATCGGCATCGGGTTGGTATTCACTCTCGTCGCCCTGTCCCGCAGCGCCGAATGGCGCCAATCGCATCGCTCCGTGATCGAAGTCAGCGCCCTCTACTGGCAGTTCATCGATTTTATCTGGCTGCTGCTCTATCCGATCCTCTATCTGGCGGGGCGGTGATCATGAAAGGCCTGCTTGAACCGGTCGTCCTTGGCGCCCTCAGCCTCATCCTGCTGGCTGCCGCAGTGCTGACGGCGACCGTGCCTTTGGGCATCCCCCATGGGATCGCCGTTCTGTTGGGCGTCGCCGGCGCGGCGATCACGCTGGTCTGGTCGATGGAGCTGCGGCACGAACCGGCGCTGGTGCGGTTCCTTGTCGCGCTCGGCTTCACCTTCGTCGCCGTTCTGATCGGTTTTACGATTCTGGACAATCTGACGCGCTAGTTGCGGTGCGTAGGAGATGCGGAACGACCCGCAGTTCCGGCGCGTTGTATTTACATCGTCCCCATCGCAGGGCTGACTCCGCCCGGTTTGTCCGCTTTCCGGCGCTCGATGAGATGCTCTGCAATCGCATGCGGTCCGATGGAAGGCTGCCGTCGGTCCGTACGGCGTCGACTCTGGGGAACCGACCGCCAGCAGTCAGAGGAGCAGTTGACATGGCCACACAGGATCCCCACAGTTCGATATCCATCTCGCGGCGGCACGCCATCGTAACGACGGCGCGCGTTCTGGGTTTCGCAGGCCTTGCGCGGATCGTTGGCGTCTCCACGGTCGCGGAAGCGCAGGAAAAGATGTCGCAGGAGGTCGCCAAGTATCAAGATCACCCCAGCGACGAGAAGAACTGTGCGCAGTGCAGCCACTTCATGCCGCCGGACGGCTGCCATCTCGTCGCGGGCAAGATCAGTCCGAATGGGTGGTGCAAATATTTCGCCGTGAAGGTCACGCCCAAATAGGCAGCACCCTTGCTCAGCCGTCCCAGTCGATGGCGATGGTGAAGATGCCGCTCTCCGGATCCTTCCGCTTCTTGAGATAGCTGGGCGGCTGCACCAGGACGATCTCGAGGGTCGGGCGCACTTGTGCGTCGAGCAGATGTCCACCGACGACACTACCGTCGGACTTGCCCAACACCGCATGGGCGTGGACGGCCGGTTTGCCTTCCGACATCGCCACGTCGCCGATCAGGGACAGGACCTCGACCTGCTCATCGACGGGAATCTTCTTGTACTTCTTCGTCTGCCAGTCGAAGTAGCCGACCGTGGCGCGGCTGAAGGCGCCGATCGCCGTGAACGACGCGGTCTCGACTCCTTCCTTCGCAATAAATTGGTTGAGACTGGCCATGACGTCATCGCCGGTTTGCATGATGACGGCATAGGTGACAGGCGGATCGACGTTGAGAATTTTGGAGCGCATAGGGAGTCCTGTCGCTAGTTGACACGCTTCGCCAGGTCGGCTCGTTGATCGCCGATGGTTGCCGGATCGATGCCTTTGGCGGCGTTGCCCCAACTGTTGCGAATATAGGTGATCACGGCCGCCGCTTGCTTGTCGTCCAGCAACCAGCCGAAGGGCGGCATCGACGGGCCGGTCGGGGCCGCAGCGGTGGCGACACTTTGCCCGCCATGCAACACTACGTGGATCAGCGAGGTCGCGTCATCGGACTGGACGAAGGGGGCGCCGGCCAATTTCGGAAAGAGACCGGGCACGCCCTCGCCGGACGGGCTGTGACAGGCTGAACATTCGTCTTTATAGATGGCGGCGCCCATCTTCATCGTCGCATCGGTGGCAGCCAGTGGGGCGGGCCGGTCATGCGATGGCGCGGCATGGTCGAGCAAATAAGTCGCGATCGCCTGCACATCGCCTTCGCGCAGTTGCGAGGTCGAGCGGGAAATCACCTCGGCCATGGGGCCGGACGCATCGGCCATACGATTGTGCCCGGTGCGCAGATAGGTGACCAGATCGGCATTCGACCAACCGCCGACACCCTTTGCCTTGTCCGTGGTCAGGTTGGGTGCGAACCAGCCTTGCAACGGCGATCCGGCGAATTCGTCGTCGGTGACATCGGCGCCGAGGAAATTCTTTGGTGTATGGCAGGCACCGCAATGCATCAGGCCTTCGACCAGATAAGCGCCGCGATTCCATTCGGCTGATTTGCCGGCGAGCGGCTTAAAGGGCCCGGGTTTGAAGAACAGCGCGTTCCAGCCGATCATCGCGGCGCGGATATTGAACGGGAAGGGAAGCTGGTTGGTGTCGACCGCGTTGTGAACCGGCGGCACGGTCTGCAGATAGGCGTGGATGGCGAGGATGTCTTTTCGTGTCGCCTTGGCGAAATACGGATAAGGCATGCCGGGATAAAGATGCGCACCGCTTTTGTTGATGCCCTTGGTCATCGCCGCGACGAAGTCGTCGTCGCTCCACGAGCCGATGCCGGTCTCGAAATCGGGCGTGATATTGGGCGCGATCAGGTTGCCGAAGGGTGTTTCGATCGGGCGGCCGCCGGCCAATTGCGGCCCACCGGGCTTGGTGTGGCACGCGGCGCAGTCGCCGACCGTCGCCAGATAGCGGCCGCGTTCGATGGTCGAAAAGTCCTGGCGGTCGGGGCGCAATGTCGAGTCTTGCGCCGCACGGGCGCAAGCCGAGACCAACCCGAATGCGAGCGCGGTCAGCAGAACCCGGCGAAGGGTGCGGGCGCTAAGCATGGACCAGCGGCCCCGGATTCTTGAGGTATTGTTCGCGAATCGCCTTGGCCGACCAATAGGCCAGGGCGCCGACGGTGCCGGTCGGGTTGTAGCCGGCATTCTGTGGAAAAGCGGTCGCGCCTTGCACGAAGAGATTGGGCACATCCCAACTTTGCAGATAGCGGTTCAGGGCGCTGTTGCCGGGGCTGTCGCCCATGATCGCGCCACCGCAGAGATGCGAGGTTTGGTATTTGGTCACGTCGTATGGCCCTTTGCGCGGGCTCTTGACGATCTGCTGCGCGCCCATCTGCTTCAGGATCTCGGCGTATTTGTCGGTCAAGAACGCACTCATCTTGAGTTCGTTCTCGTGAAAATCCATGGTCATGCGCAGGAGAGGGCGGCCGAACCGATCTTTGTAGGTCGGGTCGAGGTCCATGTAGTTGCTGCGGTAGCTGTAGCAGGAGCCATGGCATGAACCGCCGTAGATGGAGCTGAGATAATTGTCGCGTACGGCTTGCTTCCACTTGATGCCCCATTTGGGCGTCCCGGGCGGTACCGGAGTCGCCTCGATCGGCCGGCCATTGGTTTGCACCTGGCCGATATAGCCGCCGCCGACGAAGCCATGGGCGCGATGATCGAAATTGTCGCCGTTGAATTCGTCGATGCACATGCCGATCGCGCCCGACGCGATGAACGGGTTGAAGTTGAATTTCTTATTGTCGAAGAAGCCGATCGCGCTCGACATGGTCTGGTGCGTGAAGTTGCGGCCGATCTGTCCCTGGCCCGTCTTCGGGTCATAGATCTTGCCGACACCCGACAGCATCAGAAGCTGCACATTGAACAACTGAAAGGCGGCCAGGATCACCAGATCGGCCGGCTGTTCCCATGCGTTGCCCGAGGTGTCGACATAGGTGACGCCCGTCGCGCGGTTGCGCGCAGCGTTGAGGTTGATCTGCGTCACCTCGCATTCGCAGCGCGCCTCGAAATTCGATTTGCGGATCAGGACGGGCAGAATGGTGGTCTGCGGGCTGGCTTTTGAATAATTGCCGCAACCGAACCACTCGCAGAACCCGCAATAGGTGCAGGGCCCCAGCTTGACGCCAAGGGGGTTGGTGTAGGCCTGCGACATATTGCCGGATGGCTGCGGGAACGGCTTATATCCCATCTCGCGCGCCGCCTTGGCGAACAGCGCATGACCGAAGCCTTGCTTCTGAGGCGGTGTGGGGTAGGGCCGCGACCGCGCGCCTTCGAACGGGTTGCCGCCATCCTGCACCATACCGGCGAGATTGCCTGCTGCGCCCGCCGTGCCGCAGAGATATTCGAAACTGTCGTAGTGGGGTTCCAGGTCCTCGTAGGTGACGCCCCAGTCCTGGATCGTCATGTCCTCGGGCAGGAAGTCCTTGCCGTAGCGCTGAACCAGTTTCGACTTCACCTGGAAGTCGTAAGGCAGGAACCGCCAAGTTTCGGCGTTCCAATGGATGCCTGCGCCACCTGCGCCATTGCCGAGCATGAACGCGCCCCAGTTGCGTACCGGCAGAGCCTCCTCGCTCTCTTTGTTGCGGAAGGTCAGCGAGACCTGGGCCGGGCGCAGGAAGAATTCGTGCTGAAGGCGGAAGCGCAGCTCGTCCTGCATATAGGCTGGCGAGAAATCCGTTGCCGTGTCGCGCCATGGCCCGCGTTCTACGGCCACCACATCCAGCCCGGCCTCGGTCAGTTCGTGCGCCAAGATCGAACCCGTCCAGCCGAGACCGATAATGGCGACATCCTTGCGCGGGAGTTTGGTGGCCATGGGACCCTTGCGGTAGGCGAAGAGGGAAAGGTCAGCGTGCGGCCGACCAGGTGGGATGATCGGCGATGCTCACGGGCGGGTTGGGATAGCGTTCGTTGTGACGGTCGATCCAGTCGCGGTAGTCGTAACGCGCGCCTGGGAAGCCGATCATCTTCCAGGCTGCCATGTCCTTGTTGCCGCCATAGATCGGATCGGCGAGGAAGCCGTTCTGCGTGTCTTTGACAAAGGTGGGGAAGAACTTTTTGCCGTCGATTCCCTCGAGCTTGATCTTGCCGTCCTCCAACCCGTGCAGGATCTCGTCCTTCTTGTCGTCGGGCAGTTGCTCGAAGGTCGGTCCTGAAGCTCGGCAATACCGGTCGAGCGCGGTCAAGAACTTGCGATATTGCACCGCGGGCGTATCCGGCGATTGCGGCCCTTGTTCTTTGGTCCCTTCGTGGAAGGGACCGCTGGTATAAAGCCAGGAGGAGTCGCCATAAGGGCCGGCAAGTTGGCCATCCAGGAAGACGGCACAGCCGGTTTCTTTGCCGCCAGGCGTTTCGGGATCGGGCGGGATGATGCGGTCGACCAGTGCTTCGACCAGCCGGGCCTCGTCAGGGGTGAAGTATTTCCACTGGCCCGCGATCACTGGTTTGGGCGGCGCCGCCCGGGAGAAGAAAGGCAGAGCGCCCTTGATGGTGGCGCCGAACGCGCGGGTGTGGCTGGCGAGCAGCGCAAACGCTCCGGTCACGAGAAACCAGCGCCTGCCGATCGGCTGCATCGCTCACCTCATGGACGTTTCTTGTTCCAGAGGTGAAACGACCCGGGATGCATCGCGGTTCCAATGCCCCAAAGCGGCCACACAGCGCTCAGGTCGACGCAGATGGCAGTATGTGTTCCAGCCGCACAGGCAAATCACGCAGCCTTATGCCGGTAGCGTGATAGACGGCGCCGATGACGGCCGAGGCAGTACCCACATTGCCGAGCTCGCCCAGCCCTTTGATCCCAAGCTCGTTCACCTCATGGTCTTCCTCGGGCAGCATGATCACCTCGACATCCGCCACATCGGCATTCACCGAGACCATGTACTCGGCCAGGTCGGTGTTGACGAAACGTGCCATACGCGGATCGATCTCGGTGGCCTCGTGCAGCGCCGAGGACAACCCCCAGATCAGCCCGCCCATCAACTGGCTCTTCGCCGTCAGCGGATTGACGATCTTGCCGGCCGCGAAGGCGCCCACCATGCGCGGGCAGCGGATTTCGCGGGTACGCGCGTTGATGCGCAGCTCGACGAATTCGGCGCCGTAAGCGAACTGGATGCGGTCCTTCATCTTCGCACCGCCGGTGATGCCCGGTTGACCACGATAGAGCATCGCGAGACCTTCGGGTTTGGCGCCATGGGGCAGGTTCTCGGCATAGCCACATCATTCCCAATGGTCGCGAGCGACGATCGGCGATCGGTCAATCAATCTCTCGCGATGCCGTCACGGTACCCGTAGATTTCCCAAACCGTATCGTCGGGGTCCAGGAAATAGGCGCCGCGCGCGTTCCAGGGCAGATCGACCGGCGGCCCCGTGAACTCGATCCCGTTCCGGCACAGCGACTCGTAGCAGGCGTCCACTTCGGCGAAATTCGGAAATTGCACGGCGACCAGCGCGCGGTTGCGTATCGCTCCCTGAGGCAGCGGCTTCCGATGCGCGATCTGATGGAAGTGGTCGATGCGCCAACACGCGAGCGTGATGCCGAGGCCACGGAAGTCGGCGAAGTGACCGTGTTTGCGCCATATCTCGAAGCCGAGCTTACCCGCATAGAAAGCGACCGATCGCTCGATGTCGTCGACCAGCAGGCAGATGTCGGAGATGGTGATGGCGCGGCCAAACGGATAAGTGACGGCCTTGCCTGACGTGTCGGGTGTGCTCATATGAAACGCCTCTTCCGCTTGGAGAACATGACCAACGCGACCAAGGTGATCACGTAGGGCAGAATCGTGGACAATTGGTTGGGCAGGCCGAGCGATTGGAGCCGCAAACCGAACGCATCGGTCAGGCCGAACAACAGGCATGCGAAGGCGGCGCCGACGGGATTGTCGCGCGCCAGCATGATGGCGACGAGGGCGATCCAGCCGCGCCCGGCCGTCATGTCTTCGGCGAACAGTGTCACGGCCCCGAGTGAAAGCTGCGCCCCGGCGAGGCCGATCAACGATCCGCTGAGCACGACCGTCAGAAAACGGAGACGGCCGACATCGACGCCGAGGGACACTGCCGCTTCGGGCTTCTCGCCGACGCCGCGAATGCGCAATCCCACCGGCGTCCGGAAGAGCAGGATCGAGCACAAGGCCACGATCAGCCACGCGCCGTATGTGATGGCCGTGTGGTTGTTGAGGACCGCACCCCAGCGGCCGAGCGCCGACAGGACCGGGATGTTCACGCGCTGAAGGTGAGGAATGGCCGGATTGGCGAAGGTGCCGCTCACGCCGAAGATGAGCCGCAGCAAATAGGCGGTCATGCCCGAAGCCAGCAGATTCATCCCGATGCAGATCACCACCGGGTTGCCGCGAAACCAGGTGCTGCCGCCGGCTAGAATGATCGAAAAGACCATTGTGCCGATGACGGCCGCAACAACACCGATGACGGCGCTGCCGGTCGAAAAGCCCGTAGCGACGGCGACGAAGGCGCCGATGAGCATCTGGCCTTCCAGCGCCATGTTGAAGACGCCCACGCGAGAGCAGAAAACGCCGGCCATCGCCGCGAGCAGCAGGGGCGTGGCGGCTTGGATCGCGGAGTAGATGAGGAAGGGCGAGATCAGATCAATCAAAGCGTCCCACCTTCCGGCCGATGCGCAAGGTCAGAACCAGGACGATCACGGCTTGCATCATCGTCGTGAAGACGCGGGGCACCGCCGTCGC